>JALUUO010000091.1 GCA_027021335.1 Nitrospirota bacterium | reverse complement strand
TATTGAAAAGGCATTTACCTTATCATGAGTCTGATCATGTACTGAACATTGCCTATAACGTACTTGTAGGTGGAATGCGTCTTGAGGATATAGAGTTGCGCCGCAATGACGAGAATTTTCTGAACAGCTTAGGAGCCGATCGTATTCCCGATCCAACAACAGCCGGAGATTTCACCCGTCGATTTTGCCCTGACGATATAGAGACATTGATGGAATGTATCAACGTCAGCCGTCAGCGCGTATGGGGTAAGAGTTTTAAAGAATTAGAAGAGGCTTATATTGATATAGATGGTACTCTGGCTCCGACGACTGGTGAGTGTAAGGTGGGCATGGACATATCGTATAAGGGTATTTGGGGCTACCATCCGCTTCTTATATCTTTAGGCAATACGAAAGAGGTGTTGTATTTGGTGAATCGTCCCGATAACGTAATATATTTTTCGCACATTTGAAAAGGCGGTGGCCCATGTGGTTAAGTTGGAATTGCAAAACAACAACACCACAGAGGAGACCACTATCATGTCTAAAGATACCAGAACCTTGGGCAAAATTGTTCAAATTGATGATGCGCGCATCCAGGATCACCTCGGTGAGCTGGCAGCCCGGTTCTCTTCCGGAGACTCCGAGAGACGGTGTTTGTCAAGGTAGTTGTCCGGTTTATTTCACGCAACTTTAGGCAAATTTTGTTCTTTGGCCCGCAGTTCTTTCGGTGAATTCAACCATACTTCAGTTACTGGGTTCCAGTTTCTGGTTTGGCCTGACCACCGCTGTGGGGTTTTCTGTTTTGCAGCTTCGTAGACAACCTTTCTCTTTTCCAATATGGTTTTATCTGTAAGCGGTTAATTAACCCCATCTTTCTTTTGTTTTTTGAGTGTGTCATGATATTTTTATTTTAGGAAAAGTAACAGTTTAGTATCTTTTTTTACGGATAGAATCGATTAATCAGGAAGAATTAATGGTCGTTGGAAAATAACATCATTTGTTAACTCTCTCAGACCAGGAAAGGAGACGTTATGCGGAAGAGCAAAAAAAAGATACAGGACAAGGCCGTTATTATTGAACTGCTGAATGCCTGCCATATCGGCAGACTTGGGACTGTCGCCAAAGACGGCTATCCAATGGTCAAGCCGCTCAACTTTGCATATCACGAAGGGAAGCTATATTTCCATACCGCAAAAGAGGGAGAAAAAATTGATGACATAAAGAGGGACAACCGGGTCTGCTTTGAAGTGGACCAGCCGATAGCCTATGTAAGGGCAAAGAATCAACCCTGCGAGGCTGAATATCTTTATCAGAGCATTATCATAAAGGGCAGGGCCAATATTATTGAAGACAGGAAAGAAAAACTGTTTGCCCTGAAATGCCTTATGGAAAAATATCAGCCGCAGGGCAACTATGGTGGATTCCCTGAAGAGAAGTTGGCAATAACCGGGATTGTCAGAATAGATATCGAAAAGATGACAGGCAAGGAAGACCTCGGCAAAGACAGTCACAAGGATGCTGTGATAAAGGCAATAAGAGAGAGGGTACCGTTACCCATAGTTCTTGGATAGAAAAGGTGCATCAGTGGTTTGAGACCTTGAACTTGTTTCTGGGTCTCAATAAACCTTGGGGACGTTGTAAACCTTGGGGACGTTGTTGTAAACCTTGGGGACGTTGTTGCACACTATGCAATAAACCTTGGGGACGTTGTTGCACACTATGCAAAACTATTGACAGGCAAGAAAATAAAGTTGTAGTATTCGACCATGCTACGACAGCCAAGATTAAACATGCCTGGAGCCTTGTACCATACTAATGGTAAGGTGAGCAACTTAACTATGTATGCATAGTATGCAACAACGTCGCCAAAATTGCTCGTTATGTAACAAACAAACGAAAGAGCAGGAATATGAGCCAAGATTTAAAATCGATAATTGATGATTACAAAAAAGACGATGAGACGGTTTACAATAGCTGGTTCATAAATAATGAAGAGCGCCTAAAGGCATTTCGCTCTATACGAAGGGGGGTTTTTGACGTAATACAGGATATAAAAAACGGGAACTTTGGGAATGATTTTAAAGGGTCATCTTTAGAGTTTGTTTTAAACTGTATCACAGAACAAAAACAAGTCTTTAAAGGTGCATCACACCCATTTTACTGGAAACCAAAATTACGAATACCTGACATTTATGAGAATGAAGAAAATAAAACTGCTTTTGGACAATTCCTGGAGAGATGCATAAATGCCACAAAAGAAGAGCATATAATTAAAGAAATCATCTTATTAGATCAACGTAAAATTAAAGGGTTAGGCCCGGCTGTTGCGAGTATTCTTTATTTTTTACACCCTACCATTATCCCTCCATTTAATACAGCGATAGTCAATGGATTTAATGTTCTTTTCAAAGATAAAGTCAAGCTTGGGTCATGGTCGGAATATCTTAGAATGAGAGAGGTTATAGTAGAGAAAAATAATGTATTGAAATCCGATTTATCGAACGACCTGGGCGCCTTTGCTGGTCTTCTATTTGACGTTGGCGAAAAGAAACTTTTGATAAGCGATGATCATCTGCCGGAAGAAGAACGCGCGAAAATAGAGAGGAAAATAAAAAAACGTCATAGTGAAGTAATGAGTGAGATGGAAGAAGAAGATCTCCATACTGAAATGCAGTATCATATTCTGACAATTGGTAACTCAATTGGTTATGATGTAATTGCTGCTGCAAATGACAGATCAAAATGCCACAACGGAGATAATCTATCTTTTATTAGTATGAACAAATTTCCGAAGATAGATGTAGATGTAGATATAGATACCTATAAAACGATAACCCTCATTGATGTGGTTTGGTTTGAAAAGGATTCTAATAATATTACCTGTGCTTTTGAAGTAGAAAAAAGTACTTCTATCTATTCAGGGATATTAAGACTTAACGATCTTTATTACTCTTTCCCAAGTAACCCACCGTCTTTGTACCTTATTATCCCTGATAAACGGGAAAAGGAAGTAATCTTGCAGTTGCAAAGGCCATCTATTAAAAATAGTGATGTTGAAATTCATTACATACTTTTCTCTGATTTAAGAAAGGATTGTGAAGCAATCTGTAAGTTTGGAGAAGATAAAAATATTCTTAAAAAAATATCAAAGGTGGTAAATTGATATTGTTACATAATCGGGATTGTAAAACGTCAAGTATAATTTCCGAGACTTGTTGCCTCAACAAGAACCTTGGGGACGTTGTTGCACACTATGCAAAACTATTGACAGGCGGGAATGACGACTTTTTACGAGTTTATCAAATTTGTCAAATGTGTAGACCCGACCCCTGCGATTCTCCGCTAAAGCGCCCAAACCTTGTTCAGCGGTACGGCAATCAATAAAGGATCGCCCAACGGCAAGCTGTCTGATCCTGCATGGAGAATGAGACCGCCATGGAAGTCTTTGCCGCATTGTTCCGCAAGGCGCACAAGTCCCCTTGCATCCTTATTGTTCACTGTTTTCGAAGCCTTTACTTCAACTCCCCATGTCTTGTTCCCTTTTGTAATCACGAGATCCACTTCAACCTTATCTTTATCTCGGTAATGAAAGAAGCGAAGATCGGAATCTGTCCAACTAGCCTGAGCAATTAACTGCTGGACTACGAAGGACTCAAGCAGATGTCCCATGCTCTCACGTTTATCCATCCAGTCGTTTGTGTGCACGTCCGCCAAAGTTGCGGCAAGACCGCTGTCTATCAAGTGTAACTTGGGTGCCTTAACCAGGCGCTTGGCAGAATTTCGATGCCAGGCTGGTAAACGGCGCACCAGAAAAAGTCGTTCGAGGATCGACAGGTAATGATCAATAGTTGTTCGATGAATCCCCAGAGCATTGGCGATGCCGGAGGCATTTAGCAGATTAGCAGAGCGGTAGGCAAGTAGCTCTATCAAGCGGGCAAGCTCGTCCCCGCCTCTTACACGGGCAACATCCTGCACATCCCGCTCGATTACGGATTTCAAATACTGGCGATGCCACTGGCGAGCCCGATGCTGCGACCGAGTCAAGGAGGGCTCAGGATAACCGCCAGCAATCAAGCGCTCCGGCAGACTACGGCCTTCTCCCTTGTTTTTTCCGGGGATTTCGGATTTCAATCTGCCATCTAGAAACATGCGCAGAAAAGCCCCTGGCATTCTTTCCTTCTCCGACTCCGTCAACGGATACAGATGAATGACTTCCATACGGCCTGCTAACGACTCGGAAACCTTTGGCAACAGCAGCAGATTGGCCGAGCCTGTCAGAAGAAAGCGCCCCGGTCTGCGGTCTTTATCCACCGCCTGTTTAATAGCAGGCAGAAGCGCAGGCACCCGTTGTACTTCGTCTATTGTCACTTCCGAAGGCAGGCTGTCAATAAAACCGGAGGGATCATCTTGAGCAATATGAAAGTAATTGTTCTCATCCAGGCTTATATAAGCCCGATCAGGAGCAAGCATCTGAACCAGAGTCGTCTTGCCGCTTTGCCGGGGGCCAAGTAAGCAAACCACCGGCGTGTCAACCAGCGCCTCCCTGATACCTGTAGCTATACTGCGCGGTAGCCTTTGATTCTTGTCGTCCATTTGTCGAATAGTATCACGGATATTTGTCGCCTGTCAATACGTCTAATTGTCGAGTTGTTCTTTTTTATCCCCCCCCCTCCGGTAACTATTGTGCGATAAAACTCCATAATTCACTCTCTTCTTCTTCCATGTCAGGCTGTCGGGTCCTACACATTTGACATTTTCTTTATCAGATCTAAATTTGATGTCCTCGTAAAAAGTCGAAAAAATGAGGTCATTCCTGCGGAGGCAGGAATCCAGTTTTTTCAATAAGTTACTTGACTGGTGGATTCCCGTTTTTCCGGGAATGACGACTTTTTACGAGTTTATCAAATTTGTCAAATGTGTAGACCCGACCCCTGCGATTTCGGTTTACGCGTACCTACCTGCAACCATTATTGATCACTTCGCATCCGGCAGATCCACGAGTTTCTGGGCTTCATTCACGATTTCCATAAGCGAACCGCCGCCCTCCATGTTTATCATTTTAACGATATCAGACAGGTCCGCATACTGCACGACTGCTTGGGATGCCTTGTTGAGTTTCACCATCTTTGGTGAGCTGTGGTATTCTACTGCCCATCTCTCAGATAAGCCTCCATGACTTGAATTCACAGCTTTTGAGACAGGTATGACTCGTAGATATTTGAAGCCCTTCAGACGAGCTACTCGCCGATTCATCACATGGTCTATAACGAAATCAGTTAAATCGGCATTCGGAAAACCTCGGATGTACGCTCGCCGGTAACCACTATAGTCGACATGAACCCATACCTGCCGAGGGTAGTGAAGATTCGCCGCTGCAGGTAGGCTCCAGATGGATAAACGGTTATCAGGTTTCACAGGTTTATGTGCCTCAACAAGCAATGCTTTGCAGTTCGATCGTGGTGATAGTTGCGCGCGAATTTTTCCAACGTATGTCTCAATAGCACTGCTGTCTAGTGCAGCGATTGGCACGTACAAGCATGGCAGTAACCCCGCCATCCAGGGCATTCGTGCTGCGTGCAGATCGATTGGTCGAAAATTTATCATAAGGCAGTGGGGCCAGTCCCCTTCACTATTTTGCAGTAAAACTCCTTATTCTGTAGTAAAGCTCCTTCTGTCGCTTTCCCTTTCCTCTCCATTGCTGTCTTTTGCTACTACTTTCCAGTAGTAAGTTGTGCCTGTGCTGAGGTCTGAAACTGTTTTGCCAAGCTCATCACTCTTTGGCATAGGTTGCGTTGCTTCTGAATCATTTGAACTGTCTGAGTCGGAGGCCGGAGTTTCTTCTGTATTTCCGCCACCGCCATTATCACCACAGGCAGGTAAAAGCGCTCCTCCTATTGTCAGCATTGCTACCAGTGCCCATACCTTTACTTCTTTTCTTCCTTTGAAACCGCCTATAAGGGCTAAGCCAACTAATAATATCAGCCAGTTACCGGCCACGCTTCCGTAAAAGAGGTTTTTATCTTCATGCAATGTAGAAGACGCAACAACTTTAGTAGTGCAGTTTAAAAACTTAGAATCAGTGCAATAGTAAAGAGTGTAGGTCAAAGGACCTCCTTCCGGATCAGTAGATTTTTTCCATATAAATGTTAGTGACGTCGGTAAGTCTGATTGCCCATCTGCCGGGTAGACAAGGTTAAAGTTTGAGGGTGGATTGTCGGGAATCACCTCTTCAGAAAACCCTGTTCCACTTACGCTGACTATTACAGGGTCTTCATTCGGATCGTTGGAGGGGATATCAAAACTGTCATCAAATTGGGCATCCGTATCCGGCGAGAAACTAATTGTAATAGTACAGCTATCTGAGGTCTCTAAGGTTTTACCTGAACAAGTGTCACCCTGGATGCTGAATGGATCATCAAGAGAATTATTCTCTGCGATATTTCCAATAATAAGATCTCCAACACCGTCATTCCTTACCGTTACATTTCTCTCTGATGAATTCCCATTAGTCAAATTCCCAAACGATACGTTAAGGTCACCTGTATCGCCTACTGTGTCGATTACTGTGATGTCAGGTTCAGGTATAGACGAGTCTATGCAACCTGTATCATCACCATCAGTGGCATCATCACAATCATTGTCTTTTGTGTCATTGCATGAGCCTTCGTTAACCAACTCTTCTATTTCCCCTGGATTGACAGATAAATCACTGTCATCACAGTCATTCCCAGGATTTGTCAGGCATTCTCCAGGTTGACAACCGTTGCCTAAACACGTATCGGTTACAGATTCATTTATATATCCGTCATTATCATTGTCACAATAATATGTTACTGCGCCACAGTCACTATCAAGTGAATCGATAAGTCCATCACAGTCATTGTCTTTTGCGTCGTTGCATGCCTCGGAGTTGCCAGGTGACCTGTCTGGATCATTGTCCTCACAGTCAACAGAGCCGCAAGTTCCACCTTCGGGGGAGTAGCCATCATTGTCACTGTCTGTGCAGGATGGGTTCACAGTCACCGTCCCCACGTAATACGTACCCTGACCCTGGTGATCGGTATCTGGTGAACTTCCCGAAGGGTCACGGGGATAAGAAGAGCCATCATAAAAATACATCTTGGTGTATATATCATAGGTTCCAGCCTGATGCGGCGTGATGGTTACCTGTACCGTCTTTGTACTACCAGCTGTCCAGTCGTACCATGTCGGCTCCACATGCAGGTATTGAGCTGTATCCCCAGTGCCCAATGTGTCGTCTTTCCACCACACAGACTGAGAAATATCTCCACTGGGGACATGACTCTCGCTTACCTCAACTCCGTCATAGTACGCCTGTCTGACCTGCACTGTTATGCCGCCATAATCAGCCGTGCTGCTTCCTATGTTTTCCCCACTTATGTTGAGCGACAATAATAATTCCCGAGCAACGACAATTAGAATTCCCTAAAAATAGTAAAGGGAATAAACTATTTACGTCTTAATAAAGGAGGCGTAAATGGTAACAGATCAACAGGTAAGGAGAT
>JALUUO010000090.1 GCA_027021335.1 Nitrospirota bacterium | reverse complement strand
ACACCCGAAGCAAAGCGGCAAGATCCAATGAAGAGAGGGAGACTATTCCTTTCTGTTCGACTCGTCGCTGTTGCTGGAAAGACAACTTGTCAAGCACAGCATCTTTCCACCAGTTATCGAAAAGTGATGGCAATAACCGGTCAAGATAACTTGCAAGGGCCTCAGCTGCTTGTTTGAGTAACTTATGAAACTCGTGATCCATTTCTTTCCTTATGGGGCCGGGTAGGTCAGGTGACCGCCGTGCAGTCATTGCAGAAGCCCGGGCCGATATAGCAAGGAAGGTTGTAGGAGAATATGGCTTGTCCCTTGCAGAAGTCGCTGGAAACCTGGGTGTTTCAACATCAGCAATATCAAAGATAATGAGCCGAGGGTGTAAGCAAGTTAAATTAGATAACAATATCCCCTAAATTCTTGCTTTTTAATGATTTTATGTTACTATAACGCATGGTCAAGACACAAGATGCTCGCTCTCTTTCCGCCGAATCCCAGGAAGCGCTCAGCATGCTGGCTATAAGAGCGGTTGAAACTGGAACGACTCGCGGTGATGTTGCAAAACAATTCGGTGTTGCCCGAGGTACGGTCAACCGGTGGGTGAAGCAATTTCGCCAAAAAGGCACGCGCGCATTGAAGGCCTAAAAACAAGGCAGACCCAAGGGTGGTGGACGCATTTTGGGTTGGCAGGCGGCGCAGGTTGTCCGAACGATTACCGACAGGACACCTGATCAAATCCTGTTCACCGTGCAAAGAAGGTAAAAAACCGGATTGCCAAACACAAGGAACGAATTGAAATCTTCTTTCTTCCTTCTTACAGTCCGGAATTGAATCCGGATGAATTCTTGAATAACGACGTGAAGAGCAATGCTGTTGGTCGTCAACGAGCGGCCTCCCGAGATGATCTTGAGGGAAATGTACGCACTTATCTTCGGAAGAGACAGCGACAACCGGAAATTGTAAAAAAGTTCTTTCATGCTAATTCCGTACAATATGCCATGCAAGGTTAATGTCACCTATTTCATGCGCGGAGCAATAATAACTATCTTATGACCAGACTTCCGAAAGAGCCCTCCCCTATCACCATTTTCGAGCTTACAAGGAGAATCAAGTCACTTCTCGAGTCCCGCATAGGCGCTGTGTGGGTTGAGGGAGAGATTTCGAATGTCAAAAGCCATTTCTCCGGCCACGTATATCTTAGTCTGAAAGACGATAAAGCGCAGATAAGAGCGGTAATGTTCAAGCAGTCTGCGAGGTTGCTCAAGTTTGCGCCGGAGGATGGTCAGCAGGTGATCGTCCGGGGGAGACTGGCTGTTTATGAACCCAGGGGAGATTACCAGATTATCATAGACCAGATGGAGCCTTCGGGAGTGGGCGCGCTCCAGCTTGCATTTCTTCAGCTCAAAGAGAAGCTCGAAAAGGAAGGGTTTTTCGATCCTGAGCGGAAAAAACCTATCCCGGCTCTTCCCAGGCGTGTGGGAATTGTGACATCTCCTACCGGCGCGGCAATCAGAGATTTCCTAAACGTGGCACGGCGGAGGTTTTCTAATATCGATGTAATTATTAGTCCGGCGGCGGTGCAGGGAGAAGGCGCATCCGCAGAAATTGCATCGGCCATAGAAACACTAAACCTGCTGGGGAATGTGGACGTCATAGTTATTACACGCGGGGGCGGCTCTATGGAGGATCTTTGGGCCTTTAACGAGGAAACTGTGGCACGGGCGATTTATGCATCGCAAGTGCCGGTTATTTCGGCAGTTGGGCACGAGGTAGACTTTACGATTGCTGATTTTGTGTCAGACCTTCGTGCGCCGACTCCATCTGCAGCCGCCGAGATGCTTGTCGAAAGCAAAAAAACGTACGAATACAGAATATCAAGCATTCAACACAGGCTTATTAATGCAATGAAAGCACTAATTGCCGATAAAAACGCGCGCCTTACAGCCGAACTGCGGGCAATGCCGGATCCGGTTCAAAGAATAAGAGAGCTTGGCCAGAGGATTGATGATATGAGTTCCCTGGCGGCTAATCATATGCGGGCAAGTCTTGCACTGGCCAAAACCAGGTTTGAAAATGCGGCAGGACAACTTGCAGCGCTTAATCCACTTGCGACTCTGAACCGCGGCTACAGTATTGTTACGAAACTTCCGGGTAAAAAGATGCTGACAAACGCTTCAAAAGTGTCTCCAGGTGACCGGCTCGACATCCGCCTTTGCCGTGGACATGTTCTTTGTGAGGTTCTTGAAACAGATTGTCAGGAGAACTCTTTATTTCCTGAAGAGGAATAACCTGAACTTATAAAGATACTAACCCCTGTTTTCCAAGTAGTTGAACCTGATAAGTGCCTTGGAGCCGGCTGGCCGCCCGTTTTTTCCTTTTCCAGAGAGTTGTATCTTTAAAACTTTTAAATACCTTTAAAACCGTTCACCTTGCATCAGATATTCCGCATTCTGTTATAATTCTTAATCTGTAAATAAGCTTTAAATTAACTGCTCAGTTGGAGGATATTTACTACCATGATAAAACTTGCCGGTAGGGCCGGATCGATAAAACCGTCTCCCACTCTTTCGATAGACGCAAAGGCCAAGGCCATGAAAGCCGATGGAATCGATGTTGTGGGTTTCGGAGTGGGCGAACCGGACTTTGATACACCAGGTCATATCAAAGATGCGGCTATTAAGGCTATAGGCGATGGATATACAAAATATATGGCGGTTGGAGGTATTGATCCACTTAAGGACGCGATTATTGAAAAACTCAGGCGCGACAACAACCTGGAGTATCAGCGCAATGAAGTAATAGTCTCATGCGGCGCAAAACACAGTTTGTACAACCTGGCTCAAGCCATGTATGGACCGGGAGACGAAGTCATGATCCCTGCGCCCTACTGGGTCTCGTATCCTGACCAGGTACTGCTTAATGAGGCTGAACCTGTAATAATTCCGACCAGGCAGGAGGATAAGTTTGCCCTTACCCCAGAGCAGCTCGAAAAGCATATCACCCCAAAAACCAAGGCATTAATCCTTAACAGTCCGTCAAATCCCACCGGACTTGCATATGATAAAAATGTTCTCGAAGCGGTTGCAGAGCTTGCGGTAAAACACGATTTTTATGTTATTTCTGACGAAATATACGAAAAACTTGTCTATGACGGCTTTGAACATGTAAGCATCGCATCTCTGGGCGACGAGATAAAGGCCCGTACTTTTGTTGTCAACGGTGTTTCAAAATCTCATGCAATGACCGGCTGGAGGATGGGCTATACTGCCGGACCTGCAGAGGTGATAAAGGTTATGACGAATATTCAGAGCCAGTCCACCTCCAACCCATGCTCTATCACCCAGATGGCATCGATAGAGGCTTTAAACGGCCCGATGGACTTTCTGGACGAAATGCTGAGCGAGTTCGACAAGCGCAGGCGCTACATGGTAGAACGTTTGAATGCTATGGATGGAATCTCATGCCTGATGCCGGTGGGAGCTTTTTATGCCTTCCCGAACGTCTCCGGAATCTACGGCAGATCCACAACCGGCCGGAAAATCAATTCTTCCAAAGACCTGGCCATATACCTGCTGGATGAGGCCAAGGTTGCGGCCGTGCATGGAGAGGCTTTTGGTGATGACCGTTTTATACGGCTCTCCTATGCAACGTCTATGGCTAACATCGAAAAGGGATTGGATAGAATAGAAAAAGCCCTGGCGCAGATCTCCTGATACATCTTGCCTTGAAGAGAACCCGGATGTCGGCAGAAAACAGATCTTTCACCTTTCGATCCGGGTTTATCTCTATAGTCGGCCGGCCAAACGTAGGGAAGTCTACTCTTCTTAACCAGATTCTCGGCGAAAAAGTAGCCATTACGACTTCTCGGCCCCAAACCACAAGAAACAGAATTCTCGGCATCTACAACACTCCTGATATCCAGGTGGTGTTTATGGACACTCCAGGCATACACCGTCCTCAGGACAAACTCGGAGAGTTCATGGTTAAAACAGCTTTCCAGTCGCTGGATAATGTGGATACAGGCCTTTTAGTGGTTGAGCCGGAGCCACCTGGCCCCGGCGATAGATTTATAATTGAGAACCTGCAAAAGGCCGGAGTACGCACAGTTCTGACTATTAATAAAATAGACCTTGTAAGACGCGAGGAACTGCTTCCAATAGTCGACAAATACCGTAAACTGGCGGATTTTATTGAGATAGTGCCTGTTTCTGCGCTTAAAGATAACAATCTGGACCGTTTGATGACGATACTGACCGGTCTTTTGCCTGAAGGACCGAAATATTATCCGGACGATATAGTTACCGACCAGATAGAGCGTTTCATGGTTGCAGAGATTGTGCGCGAAAAGACAATGATGCAGACCAGGCAGGAAATTCCCTATTCAGTGGCCGTGGAGGTCGATGAGTTCAGCGAGAGGGATAACGGACTGGTCTACATTCGCGCTATAATTTATGTAGAGAGAAAAAGCCAGAAAGGTATTATAATTGGAAAAGGCGGCTTGCACCTTAAGAAAATAGGCACCTCGGCCAGACAGGACATCTCCAGACTTCTCGGCACAATGGTATACTTAGACTTAAGGGTAAAAATGAAAGACGATTGGCGGCAAAATGCTTCAAGTCTGAAGTGTTTTGGATATGAGTGAGGATCAATGCTTGTTCAGATGAAAGTTGAAGGCCTGCTGTTTGACCCCAGAAGCGGAATGTACATCCTGCTTCTTAAAAATGTGCGGAAAGAGGGAACCGAGACTCTTCCCATATGGATAGGTAAACCCGAGGCAGACTCCATAGCCATCGCCCTTGGCAGGGTTGCAACGCCAAGGCCGATGACTCATGACCTTGTAACAAGTATTGTGGAAGGGCTAAATGCATCTGTTGTACGTGTTGTCATAACCGACCTTAAGGATAATACCTACTTCGCCACCATTGAGATTTACTCGCAAGGCAAATCAGTATTCATCGACTCACGACCCTCGGATGCTGTGGCTGTAGCGGTTCGAAGCAATGCCCCGATATTTGCAAATATGAATGTGATAGAGCGTCAAAACAACGATGATCTTGAAAACTGGCTTAAAAATCTTAAACCTGAAGACTTCGGAAATGTAATGTAGCCAGATTAGATTAACGACACTCACCAATTAAACAATGCTTATCCGTACAGAAGGAATTGTATTAAAAACATTTGAGTACGGTGATGCCGACCTTATAGCCACTTATTTCACAAAGGACCACGGAGTTTTAAAAGGTTTTGTAAAAGGGGCCAGAAAGTTTAAAAGCCGCTTTGGGTCATCGGTCGAACCTCTCACCCACGCTAACCTGTCGTTTCTAGGAAAGGAAAACACCCAGCTTCCAAAAGTTACACGATCCGATATCCTGAACTCTTTTCAGACACTTCGTGAAGACCTTGCAACGCTGCTTGCCATAGCTTCCGTTATCAATCTTCTGATACACCTTCTGCAGGAAAAAGAACCGAACTCCAGAAAATACGATCTTTTCCTTGCCGCCTTAAAAACACTTGAACAGGCTGAAAACAGAGACGTTGTCTGCCTGGTTTTCAGAATAAAATTTCTCTGGATGGCCGGCTACGGGCCCAGGGTTGCTGAGTGCGGCTGTTGCGGAACCCGGTTCAAGGGAAGTTTCGGACTTTTTTATCCATCATACGGTTCACTCCTCTGCCGCGCCTGTGCTTCAAAATACGCACAGCAGACGGCCACACGTCTTGGCAGCGCTGCGATAAAGTTCTTCGGCCAGGCTAAGTCCCTGAGGTTTGGTCATATCTTAACACTTCGTCCTGAGACGGCAACACTCATAGAAGTTCAAAATGTTCTCAACCTGCATATAAGCCACTTAACAGGTAAAAAACCATAGAAAGAATTTTGTCTGAATTAAGCCGCTGTCACGACTGCCCTGTTCTACCGGGTTTTAAAATCATTGCACCTTCTGCTAGTATTTCTAAGCCATTACTAAAAAAAACAACCGAAGCATTTATAAAAAAATAAAAAAATTATAAAAAATTTACAAAGGATCGTCCGTGTTACTTTTTCAGGATATCATTTTAAAGCTTCAGTCTTACTGGGCAGACAAGGGCTGCGTTATTCATCAACCTTACGACATAGAAGTCGGCGCCGGCACTTTCAATCCGGCCACATTTTTCCGTGTGCTTGGTCCGAAACCATGGAAGACAGCTTATGTCGAACCATCAAGGCGGCCCACCGACGGCAGGTATGGTGAGAATCCCAACAGGCTACAACACTACTACCAGTTTCAGGTTATCCTAAAGCCTTCTCCTCTTGATTGCCAGGATCTCTACCTTGACAGCCTCCGCGGTATAGGCATAGACCCCCTGAAACATGACATCCGTTTTGTTGAGGACGACTGGGAGTCGCCTACACTTGGAGCCTGGGGGCTTGGATGGGAGGTCTGGTTAAATGGAATGGAGATTACACAGTTCACATATTTTCAACAGGTGGGAGGCATTGATCTTCATCCTGTCTCTGTCGAGATAACCTACGGTCTTGAAAGGCTTGCCATGTATCTACAGGGTGTTGACAGCGTTTATGATCTTAAATGGACTGATGATATAAGCTACGGCGATGTTCATCATGCCGGCGAAGTTCAGTTCTCGACTTATAACTTCGAACTTGCGGATCTAGAAACTTACTATAAACTTTTCGATATGCATGAACGAGAGGCGTCCAGGCTGACATCTGCCGGCCTGCCGCTTCCGGCATACGACTGCGTGCTTAAATGTTCACACGCATTTAATATGCTGGATGCTCGCGGCGCCTTGAGTGTTACGGAAAGAACCGGCTATATTGCCCGTGTTCGCAAACTCGCAAGAGCCTGTGCAAAAGGTTATTACAAGATGCAGGTTCAAACTGACACCGAATTATTGATACCAAAAAGCGACGGAAAGGAAAAAGCACAATGAGTGGCGCTGATTTTCTGCTTGAAATCGGCACTGAGGAGCTTCCTGCAAGGTTTGTTTCCCGGGGTATGGCCGGGCTGGAGCGGATTATTGAAAAATATTTTGCAGATCAAGCCATAGAGCATGGAAGTATTCAGACATACGGCACGCCAAGAAGGCTCGCCGTTTTGGTTCGCAATGTGGCCAGAATGCAGGCCGATAGAACAAATAAAGTAACAGGGCCGCCAAAGAAGGCGGCGTTTGATAAAAACGGGCGTCCAACCAAGGCTGCTGAAGGATTTGCCAGGAGTCAGGGAGTGACTGTTGAATCACTTCAGATACGGCAGACCGACAAAGGCGAGTACCTAGTCGCGGTTGTTGAGGATAAAGGAAAACCTGTATCCCAGATAATGCCGTCTATTGCCGCCGGGGTTGTCAGCTCGCTTACTTTTCAAAAATCCATGCGTTGGGGCAGCGGCTCTTTCCGCTTTGCCAGACCCATACACTGGCTGCTTGCGCTTTTTGACGGAAAGCCGGTTTCCTTTGAGGTGGATGGGCTAAAAAGCGGAGACTTGAGTTATGGACACAGATTTTTGGCCCCTGATGCCTTCCGGATCAGTGATGTTAATTCTTATTTCGCCGCTCTTGAGAAACGCTTTGTGATCGCTGAGCCTGACCTGCGAAAAGAACGTATTTTCGAGCAATGCGAAGAACTTGCAAAATCGGTTAACGCTTTAATAGTTAAGGACGAGGAATTGTTAAACACAGTAACCAATCTTGTAGAATTTCCTTTTGCTGTTATGGGACGCTTCGATAATAAATATCTCCTGCTTCCAAAGGGCCTTTTAATAACCGTGATGAAAGGGCACCAAAAGTATTTTTCACTCGAAAACTTCCATAAAGAGCTTATTCCACGTTTTATCACTATCAGCAACTCCAGCCCCGAGATAGCAGAAAACGTTATTGCCGGTAATGAGCGTGTGCTTCGGGCCAGGCTGGAGGATGCCAGGTTTTATTACGACGACGACCGTAAACGCAGTCTGAAATCCAGGGTAGAGGATTTAAAGACGGTTATATACCAGGAAAAACTCGGCACTCTCTATCAGAAGGTCGGACGCTTTACCAACATCGCCCTTTCCATTGCCGACCGCGTAGACCAGAAGCTCAAGGATGATCTCAAGCTTGTCTGCCTTCTTGCCAAGGCTGACCTGACAACAGGGGTTGTATACGAGTTCCCGGAACTTCAGGGTTATATGGGAATGATATACGCGTTAAACGATGGGGTGAAAGACTCTGTAGCACAGGCTATTAAAGAGCACTATAAGCCTAGGTTTTCAGGAGACGATCCACCTAAAGGAGACCTTGGATCCATTGCTGCTCTGGCGGATAAAATCGATAGTATAGCTGCCTTTTTTTCTGTGGGCATGATACCTACGGGCTCTGAAGACCCGTTTGCTCTTCGCCGCCAGGCTTTGGGAATTTTGGCGATTCTGGAGAAAACGAGGTATGACATTTCTGTTGAGGATCTCATTGATATGGCCCTACAGGAACTGCCTGCTTCGCAGCAGCTTGCCGAATCTATAAACGGATCAATAGCTGCGTTTATAAAACAACGGCTTGAGGGTCTGCTGGAAGCCGAAGGCTTTCGGTACGATGAAATAGACTCTGTTTTATCCACCGGCATTGGGCAGTTGGATAATCTGCGGACCCGGTTACAAGCTCTGCAAATTTTACAACAAGATGCTCTTCAATTCGCAGATATTGTTACTGCGGCTAAGCGGGTATACAATATACTGGCCAAAGCTCCTGAAGTCTCCCTGAACCAGTCTTTGCTTAAAGAAGAAGCCGAAGAGGCTCTGTATAGAACCCTCTTATCCCTTGAATCTGATGTGAGCATCACAAACCCGGCTCCTCTAAATAAGATCGTAAGTCCTATTAATGCTTTTTTTGACTCTGTGCTGGTAATGGATAAAGTGGAAGAGGTAAAATTAAACAGGCTGGCTCTTCTTCAAAGAATTAAAAATGTTTTTGAAAGAATTGGAGATTTTTCAAAAATAGTCGAGCTTGCGTAAGTAGTAGCACTACGTTTTAAAAAACTTCAAGCCTGTTCTTATCTTCAAAGAGACTGATCACACCGAACCGTCCGTCGTAGCCGGCCTTTTTCATCACCCTGCCGGCACGAATCCGTTTAACCGCCTCGGCTAAAACCGGAGTGTAACTCTGCTTGATTTCTTCAACAGGAGTGTTCATTAATAAATTAAACTCAGAACCAAAGGTATTAATAATTCTCTCGTATTGGGCAGACACCGACTTTGTTCCTGGCCCTACCCCCATAATTTCGCTCAGTATTTCAGGCAGTGGAATCAGACTATTAAATGGAGGAAACTTTGCAGAATAAGCCGACTCTTTACGATCGGCCAGTTCCATGACACGGTGCATTACTCCTACTGTAAGAGGCTTACTGCAAGCCGGACAAAGCGAGTTGATCTTCCTGGTTTCTTCCGGAGCCATGCAGACATCACATTTCCGGTGCCCGTCTAAATGATACTTGCCTTCTTCAGGAAAAAACTCAATGGTTCCCAGAAAACCGCCCTGCCCTGTTTGTTTAAGGGAATCTCTCATCGAGAAAAAATCAAACTCCGTATCAAAAAGGTTAGCCTCTCTGCCTAGTTTTTGGGGAGAATGACAATCAGAATTGGAAATCAGGCTGAACCGGTCCAGGCCGGAAATCATACGGTTCATCCGTGGATCAGAGGAAAGCCCTGTCTCGAGGGCAAAAACATGCCCGGCTAAATCAGCAAAACATTCCTCGATAGAGTCAAAACCGGATTTGGAACCGAACAAGGAAAACCATGGTGTCCAGATATGCGCCGGCACAAGAAAACCTTCGGGCGCATACTCAAGAAGAATCTCCAGTAAGTTCCTGGAGTCAAGCCCTAAGATGGGACGTCCGTCAGACTCTAAATTACCTATACCGGCAAGTTTGCCGCAAATTCTTTCGACTGACTCAAAGTCCGGTAAGATGAGAATGTTGTGTACTTTTCTAACCTTTCCGTGACGTTTGTATATGCTGCTGATTTCCGCTGTAAGCAGAAAACGAACCGGGATGGCTTCCGGAAGAATAGATTGCAGGTCCGCCGGAACCTGTTCATACCTGAGCTTAAAAAAACCTGGCTCTGCCGGGACAAGATTTTCCTTAAGATGAGCCAACCAGCCCGGGTGGGTAAAGTCTCCGGTGCCGACCAGGTTAATGCCTTTAATCCTGGCCCATGCAAAAAGGTTCGGCAGGTCGCATTTCTTACTGGTAGCCCTGGAAAAAGATGAGTGGATATGAAGATCGGCAATATATTTCAACTCTACTCAGAACCATAACCAAAAAGCCTGTTTTTAACAATTGCGTCATAAACCACCTCTGGAACACCCTCTTTCCAAGGGCCGTCCCCTTTCTTCAACTGCCGCAGTATATCCCTGGAGACGTATTTAAGGTTATCCTTGTTACCCAGCTTCAACGGCACGATATCCTGGTTTTGCACAAGGTGTTCCAGAAGGAGCTGTACCCGTGCCGGCAGCTTCATGGTTTCAATGGTAATCAGGTCTTCACTTCCGGCGCGTTCATCCAGACGTGGATATACATAAAGCCTTACATTGCCGGCAAAAAGTTTTCCAAACGCCTCCAGCACTCCGCCTTCCATACCTTCGTAGTAATCCTCGTTGAATATATCCCGGATATTATCCACACCAAGTATTATGCCTATTTTTCTGTTGGTGTAACGGTTCAGGTATTCTCTAAGCCGGAAAAACCTCAGGTAGTTGGAAATCAGCACCGTAAATCCCAGTGAACCGAGAATATCCACCCTGGCCAGAAAATCACTGTTGTTGATATCACCTCCGGCCTTAAGGTTAGCCATAGTTATTTCTGCAAGCAGTACGGTTCGTTGTTCGTCTACATCATCCTCAGCAAAAAACTGTTCTTTGCCGCATTGAGCCATGTCCATGTTAACCTTTGTAACAGGCCTGAAGCTCCCCCTTAGTACCATTATGTTTTTCTTGTATAAGACATCAGATGGCTGAAGGACTTCGCCTTCCGGACTGAACATAACCACATGGGTAAGTCCGGCATCAACCAGGTGAAGCGCCATCAAGCGATTATCCACCTCTTCAAAATACGGACCACTGAAGTGAATCATATCCACCTCAATTCGCTCACTTCCGACATTATCAACCAGGGACTCTATCAGATCGGTCGGATTGCGGTAGAGGAAATAAGCCCCATAGATCAGGTTCACCCCTAAGATGCCAAGAGCGTTTTGCTGGTCCTGATTGCTGTTATCCAGCATGCGCACATGAATAATTATTTCGCTGGGCGGCGCACCCGGATATAGTTGCATCCGTATGCCCACCCATCCGTGGCACTCACCCTTTCTCCGGTAGCCGCGAGCTGCAACCGTATCGGCAAAAACGAAAAATGTCGAATTCTTTGAGCGGGTATTCTGCACCCGTTCAAGGATAAGGCTGAACTCCTTATCCAGCATTTTATTGAGCCGTGAGCGGCTGACATAACGGCCATGGTTTTCTTCACCGTAAATAGCGTCACTAAACTGCATGTCATAAGCTGATATCGTTTTGGCGATGGTGCCTGCCGCGCCGCCGGCCTGAAAAAAGAAGCGCGCTACCTCCTGCCCGGCTCCGATCTCAGCGATTGTGCCGTACTTGCAAGAGTCCAGGTTCATAGCCAAAGCCTTCTGAATGGTACTGATAGATTCTTCCCGCATGGTAACTAACTCCCAGGTTGTTTTTTATCGTAACTTATATGGCCGTAGAGACCATCTCATCTCTACCAGTTCTCACCCAGCAGCTCGAAGTATGACTGGGGATGAACACAGGCAGGACAGGTACTTGGAGCCTCTTTGGCCTCGTGAAGATAGCCACAGTTTCTGCATCGCCATGTAACCACATTGTTCCTCTTAAAGACTGAACCGTTTTCAATATTATCGGCAAGCTCTTTGTAGCGCTTGCCATGCTGCTTTTCTGAAACGGATATTGATTCAAAAGCTACCGCTATTTCCTCAAACCCTTCTTTTCTTGCCGTTTTTGCAAAGTCAGGATACATCTCTGTCCACTCGTGCTCCTCACCTGCTGCTGCCGCTCTAAGGTTTTCCAGGGTGGTTCCGAC
This sequence comes from Nitrospirota bacterium, assembly GCA_027021335.1. Taxonomy (GTDB): domain Bacteria; phylum Nitrospirota; class Thermodesulfovibrionia; order SZUA-242; family SZUA-242; genus JALUUO01. Next base: position 18,414 of record JALUUO010000090.1, on the reverse strand, counting down.
TGTACCCGCCGGAAATGATGCGCTCACCTCGACTGTTCCACCCTCAAGGAATTTAAAAAATCTTTTGGCGTGTTCTTTTTCCTGCTCTGCGGTTTCCTGAAATATTTCGGAAATCTGAACCAGTCCCTCCTTTTTGGCTTTACTTGCGAAAAATGTATACCTGTTACGAGCCTGAGACTCACCGGCAAATGCTGTGAGAAGATTCTTTTCCGTTTCCGTTCCCTTGATGCTTCTTGACATTGTATACCTCCTTTTTTTAAAAGTTCTTTTCAAATTCTTTAAATCAATTTTGAATCAAATCCAAGTTAAGTCTTTTTAGTATGATATCTATTAACGTGACAACTTGTTTAATTCGGGGTGAATGTAATCAAATAATTGTATGGACCGATCTCAACAACTCGTTCTTTTTTAAAACCATAGGGAACAACTATCCCTTCAACCTCTTCAGGCGTCAGCCTGATATTGATGGGAGGACCAGGCGAACCGCTGTCTTCTGATTTAATAAACTCTATTATCTCCAAAGAAGCATCCGTGGTCAGCAGGTCGGCAATCTTACTGAGCGCTCCATCTATAGCTTTGTTCTGTACCAGCCCATGAAATACAGCCGCCATTAAACAGACGTTAACACTTCTTTTTTTCAGCGGTATCTGCTTGCTGATATCTCCTGTCATAGCTTTAATATTGTTAATCTTTTCGGACGAGATCTTTTCTTGTAGTTCGGAAATGCCCTCTTTCCACTGGTCGATGGCATATACCAACCCGTTATCGCCTAAGATTTTTGAAGCGGCAATGGAATACTGTCCTCTGCCACAGCCTGCGTCGAGCAGAGTGCTGCCTTTTTTAAGTTTTAGTTCATCAAAAAGCTTTGCCGAATTGATCAGGTCGAAACTGCTTTTACCAGAATCGTGGTGTTCTTCATGCCGGCCTTTGTTTTCCATTTTGTTGAATCTCCAATGTTTACTTCAGATAAGTACGCAAAAGAAGCCATGACATCATACCGAATCTACCTGTTTCCATCTCCCTGGCTGTTAGAATAATCCTGTTCAGAGGCCGTGTCAATACCATAGGGCCATCAACATAAAGTTCGCCTGTCTTTCTGTCATAAAAATGATCAAGGCGCCCCTTTTCAGATAGGAACAAGTTCACCTGGCCTGGAAAGTACTTAAGCGGTTCCGCAATACGAATAGATATCTTCGCAAGTTTTTCATCGTAAAAAAAACTCCCGGCAGGCTCCTTGATTGTTGCCCTCAGCGGAAGCCTGGAAAGCTTTTCCCCGAACTTCGTACGGGATATGTCCTCTCCAACAACAGCCATACGGTCAACCCTGGTCTTATCCGCTCCGTACCATGCAACTCCAGGGTTCTGAGAAAACATAAGGTCATATCCCATAGCCTTTAACTCTTCGACCATTATAGCGTTATACTCTCCGTAGGGATAGGCGAAAAGCCTGTTTTTGATCTTATGTTTTTCGAGTATCCGGGCGGCGGTTGTAACCTCTTCACGTATGCGTCTGCGATACTTGCTTTCTGTTTCACCGGCTTTTTTAAAACCAAGATGCGGGTGCCGGTGAGTATGATTGGCAAAAGCGACTCCGTCTTTTCTCATCTCATCTATCATCTGCCATGTCATTATGGATCGATATCCTTCCTCTATCGCCCGTGTGGAGAGAAAGACTACAAAAGGCACCCCATAACGCTTAAATATAGGCCATGCTGTTTCATAAGCAGACTTGTAACCATCGTCTATTGTTACAAGCACCTCGTTTCCCTTGGCTTTTATCTTGCCGTCCAGGATACCTCTGAACGTTGAAATATCTATGGCATGGTAATTTTCGTCTTTAAGAAAATCCATCTGCTGAATCAAGGCTTTGCGCGAAATATTGGTCGAAGGATAGTCAGGTTCATTAAAGCGGTGATAAAGAAGTACTGTAACCGGCTTTTCCGTGGAAGCCGCATATGATGCAGAAACTACAAATTGAGGCAGAAGAAAAACAGCCGCCAGCACGGCTGCATAGCGCGCCACCTGTAAAGCTAAAGACATTAAGATACAGGAGGCGGAAACACCCTTCCCTCTCACACTTTGCCCCTTGCGCCTTTATTGTGCAGCGTAAGAGATATATTTTCGGTGTCGTTCGACCTGATGAGCCTGGAATTATCCAGGCGCTCCAAGTTGTTCTGTCGAATGATATCAACCAAGCTCAAAACATAATCATATCCGCGCTCCGAATACAACTTCAAAGAAGTAGCCAGGAGCACGGCGTCCAGTTCTACAGCACGCTGTCTCATCTCCATGCGCATCTTGCGAAAGTCCCGGTAAGCCCTATTGGTGTTCAGGTTATACAAGTAACGCTCTACAGCCTTAGAGATGTGCTGGAACCTGGCCAGTGTGTAGGTTTCACCTTCCGGCCTTTCTTCAGGAATCATGCCGTCAGGTCCATACAGCTTCCAGTGTCCAAAAAGGTTGTTGCCTTCCATGGCAAACCTTGAAGTCCCCCAGCCCGACTCGTTCGCGGCCTGGGCCAAAGCCAGAGAAACCGGCACTACATCCACTTTTTCGAGAAGACGCATAACAGCATCCTCTCCGGGCAAGTCATCATTCGATACAGAGTTCGATACAGAACCTCCAACCCGGTATTTATCCAGCAAAGAAACTACAACATCTCTAAGAGAATCTGGAATGAAATCGTTATTTTTGAGTTTAAATAAATACGTCAGTGCAGCTTCCCGTTCAGAATTAATTAGTGAGTTCTGAAAAATTATATGCGGCAGAAGTGAACGAATAAAAATATCTTTACGGAACTGTCCATCCAGGTTCACGATATCGCCGGGCAGGTTTGCAGGCGCCAGGTTGGGTACCTGTGATAACTCAAAGTCAGCACTGCCGGTAATTGCGTTCGAAAGACGCTTCATGAGATTTTCCGTGGTTCCAGGATCAAAAAGATGCAAGCGGTTAACCACGGTGGAGGAAGGGACAGCGGCCTTGGCAACGGCTGGATCCTGAACTTCAGGGTCGGCATTGCAGTTAATCAGCGTTGTAAAGACAAGGCTGATTAGAAAAAAAAGTTTTAAGATGTCTTTCATTATATAAAAAGACCAAATGTAAAAACACCAACGGGGGCGGTACCCTTTGCTGGATACCGCCCCCGTGGCATCGCCTTTTTATGGCTCAAATAGACACCATTAGACTTCTGTTATAGTGATGGCTCCTGTCGGGCATTCAGAAAGACAACTTTCACAGTAAATACACTCGTCAGAGTTAACAGGAACAGACTTGTTGTCCTCCATTTCGAATACTCCCTGTGGGCAGACATCAACACACTTAGCGCTTCCGTCACACTTTTCAGCATCAACAGTTACAATATACATTCCAGCATTTCCTCCTTACAGGTAAATTTACAATCCATTTAAATTATCATAACCGGCAATAAGCCGTCAAGCGCCTTACCAGCAAACAAGAGCATGGTGATGAGTACGTTTAATGTTGCAATCCCAACCACCTTGTATTACAATTCTTCATGTCAACCCCTTCTTTTTTTGTTTTTTTTTTAAAAGTAAAAAACATTTCAACTACGCTTGACCCGAGCCGCTTTCATGGAGCTTTGAGCAGACCATGAAGGTGTTTTATGACCTGCTGTCTTTTATCGTTTCCATCTGCATATTTCCTTTCGAGTTTTTAAAGCGCGATCCGGCGGTTCGCCACAGATGGGCACGTCAAAAGTGGGGAATTGGAAGTCATGGACCTCATGATATCTGGATTCACGCCGTTTCGGTGGGCGAGGTGCTGGCAGCTTCCAGCTTGGTAAACGAAGTTAACCACAGGCGGCCGGATATAAAAATCGCGCTTTCGACTGTTACAGATACCGGCCAAATCGTGGCAAAAAATAATATGCAGGACACTACCGTCTTTTACCTTCCATGGGACATACGTCATGTGGCGTACCGGGTTATGGACGACATTAAGCCTCGGCTTATTGTAATCATGGAAACCGAGCTATGGCCCGCCCTTATATGGAGCGCCGATTACCGGAACATTCCCCTGGTTATACTTAACGGAAGAATATCTGATGCGTCATACAGCGGTTATAGAAAAATCAGATGGTTTATGAAAAGACTGCTTAGCAAAGTTTCTTTTATCGGCATGCAGGGTCAAACAGACCTGGAACGGATCCGGAACATAGGCGCTCCTGAAAAAATATCAGCAGTCACAGGAAACCTCAAATATGACGTGGAGCCACCGGCCTCAAGTACTTTATCAAACGAACCTTCAACTAATCTTTTCTGGCTAAACATACTCAAACGACCGGTATGGATTGCAGGCAGTACACATGAGGGAGAGGAGGAGAAGATTCTTGATGCCTACAGGCAGATAATATCCAGGGGCACAAATCTGACACTTATACTTGCGCCGCGGCATCCCGAAAGGTTTCAAGCAGTCGAAAAGCTTATCAAACAGGCAGGTTTTTCCTGCCTGCGCCGCACGGATATTAATGCCGGCTCCAGTAATACCGGCTCTTTACCGGCTTCAAAAGTTCTGCTTCTTGACGCCATGGGCGAGCTCGCAACAGCCTACAGCGCAGCAGACGTGGTCTTTATGGGCGGCTCTCTCTCACCGGCCGGAGGGCATAACATTCTTGAACCCGCTCTTTGGAAAAAGCCGATATTATTCGGGCCGCATATGGAAAATTTCCGGCAGATGGCCGAACTTTTTATTCAGGAAGATGCCTGTATACAGGTAGCAACCCCGGAGGACCTGACCTCTGCCGTAACAACCCTTCTGGCCGATCCTGAAAAGGCGGCCGCTATGGCCGGTCGTGCACATAACATACTTAGACGAAATCGAGGAGCCTCCATCCGCTGCTCGGATATTATTGAAAGTTACATTGAAAACCGTCATTAATAGATTACTGCAACCTTTTGAGTATATCTATCTTGCCGCTATTACTCTTATAGACGGTATGAGGACTTCCGGACTTCTCCGGTCAAGAAGACTGCCGGCTCCAGTAGTAAGCATAGGTAATATCACAGTCGGTGGAACCGGTAAAACACCTTCTGCCATACGCTTTGCCGAGGAAGCCGTGGCCCGTGGCTTCCGGCCGGCGATTCTTACACGCGGATACGGAGGCAGCGCCAAAGGCCCGGTGGTTGTATCTGCCGGTAAAGGCCCGGTTATCGACGCAACCATGGCAGGAGACGAAGCATATCTCATGGCCAAAAAGCTGCCCGGAATTCCGGTTATAAAGTGCCCGGACAGGTACAAGGGTGGATCTCTTGCCAATGACCTGTTTCAGCCTGACCTTTATATTCTTGACGACGGATTCCAGCATCGTGCACTTGAAAGAGATATTGACATAGTGCTGGTAGACGGGTCCAGACCGTTTACAAATGAAAGGCTGCTCCCGGCGGGACGTCTTCGTGAACCCATAAAGAAAGCGCTGGAACGGGCTGACGAGGTAATCATAACAAAGGCGCCTTCCAAAAAAATAAATAAGCTCAAGTCGGATATAGCGATCTTAACCAACAGCTCTCAAGTATCTGAGCTTAGGCACAAAGCCGTGTCAATTGCGAATACGTCAGGCAATACCAAACCGATCGCAAGCCTGTCCGGACGCCGTGTTCTGGCCTTTTCAGGCATAGCCAATCCACTGCACTTCAAAAGCATGTTGGTTGCATTAGGCGCTGATGTGATAAAATTTATATCTTTCAGCGATCACTACCGCTACGGACGTCTTGATATGAAGAAAATCAGGGCTGAAGCAGAATCTTCAAGTCCTGATTTTATTGTTACCACCGAAAAGGATCTGGTTAAACTTCCTTTGGAAGATGAATTCTGGGCTTTGCAGATCAAGGTAGAGTTCGAAGCTGAAATGCTGAAACGCGTGTTTTCACGAATCTCCGCAATCCGGAAATCTTAAAATGGATGAATAAGTTTATGGAATTTATAAACGTACAGACCTCTAAAAGAACGGAATTCATCGACATAACAGAAAGTGTGCGGTCTTTTATCGGTAAAAATGATATTAAAAACGGTCTCTGTCTTCTTTTTGTTCCCCACACCACTGCGGCTGTAACCATCAACGAGGGGGCGGATCCCTCGGTTACACGGGATATTCTTAAGCACCTTGCCGGTATGGTTCCGTACCAGGGGGACTACCAGCATAGCGAGGGGAACTCAGACGCGCATATTAAATCGAGTATTATTGGGGTCTCAGAGTTTATTTCCGTGGAACAGGGCCGCTTGGTTCTTGGAACATGGCAGGCGATATATTTCTGCGAATTCGACGGTCCCAGGTCCCGCCGTTTAGGCATAAGTTTTTTGAGCTCCTGAAGAGTTCTATAGTATATATTAACTAAGTATAGAGGTAATTTATGAAAAAACTTGTTTTAGTATTAATGATTATGGCATTGCCGGCATATGGTTTTGCACTTGAGAATAAACCTGAAGATCAGCTTGAAAAATCTACTGAAAAAAATACCGGGAAAACAGATGAAAAAAGACTTGAAAAATCTTATGTGGCAAAACTGATAGGAGCAAAGGTGAATTCTCTTACTCCAAGCCCTGTTCCTGGAATCATGGAGGTAGTGGTAGAGGGCAACCAGGTTATATACATAGACGAAACCGGGCGATACCTGTTCGTCGGAAACCTTTTTGACGTTGTCAAGGGAGTAAATCTTCGCCAGGAAAAAGAAGATGAACTCAGTGTTGTAGACTTTGCGGCCCTTCCACTTGAAAACACGGTTGTTCAAGGCGATGGAGAGGTCAAGATCGCCATATTCGACGACCCTGACTGTCCATACTGCCGGAAGCTTCACAAAGAGCTGAAGCAGCTTAAAAACGTCCGTATACACTACTTTCTTTTTAACTTGCCGATGCATCCGGAAGCATATGATAAATCAAAGAAAATCCTCTGTGCCGAAGATAAGCTGGGTGCTCTGGACAGGGCTATGAACGGAGACCCCCTGGACGACCTTGAGATATGTGAAACCGATCTGGTCGAAAAAAACAAAGAGCTTTCAGAAAGGCTCGGTGTAAGAGGCACTCCGCATATTGTCATAGAGAACGGCCAATCGATCCGGGGCGGAAAATCAGCGGCAGAGCTTCAGGAGATTGTTGACAGCGTCCTGGAGGCCAAAAAGAAACTTGCGGCCGAGACAGGCACAAACCAGTAGAAGCAGCTCTTTAAACCGTTTTCATGACTTGCCCACTTGCTACTGAATATTTTGTTTATTATAACGTTTTAATTTCTCAATCAATGTAGAACGGGAAATTCCAAGTTTTTTTGCTGCCAGGGTTTTGTTGCCGTTTGTTCTTTTTACAGTACTTAGTATGTACTGCCTCTCGAGATCTTCAAGGGAAAGATCCAGCGGCATCATCGCACCCCGCTCCTTAAAATGTTCGTCTACAGCGGCCCGGCAGAGCTCCAAGGGCAGGTCTTTTTTCTGGATAGGTTGTCCGTTGGCCAGAATAACCGCCCTTTCCATAACATTTCTGACTTCCCGAATATTTCCAGGCCAGGGATAGTCCGTTAAGAGTTGCAGGGCTTCAGGTGTTACTTCTTTAGCAGGCTTTCCCATTTCCCGGCTGTGAACCTGGATAAAGTGGTTTACAAGCATCGGAATATCATCTCTTCTTTCCCTAAGGCTCGGCATTTTAATCTCCATAACTTTAAGACGGTAATACAGGTCCGCCCGGAACTCTCCTTTACCAACCATACCGTAAAGATCGCGATTGGTGGCTGCGATAATTCGAACATCCGTCTGAATCTCACGCGAGCCTCCTACACGGCGGAAAGGTTCTCCCTCCAGGATGCGCAAAAGCTTAGGTTGCAGGGTCGAAGACATCTCACCTATCTCGTCCAGAAAAAGCGTGCCTCCATCAGCCATCTCGAAAAGGCCTTTTTTGGCTTCTTTGGCATCCGTAAAGGCTCCTCTTTCGTGGCCGAAAAGTTCGTCTTCCAGCAGGTGCTCCGGCAAAGCGCTGCAATTAACCTTGACAAGCGCACTTTTGGCCCTGGCACTGTGATGATGAATTGCGTTTGCAGCGAGCTCTTTGCCTGTTCCGGATTCTCCGCTTAAAAGAACCGGCGTTCTGGGGGCCTCCGCCACCATCTGTATTAATTTTATAAGTTGCTCGGTTGCCGGACTCTGGCCGAGAATTTTTTTAGGAGATGTTGTTGTTTCCTCCTGCCTTCGAAGACGTTTAACCTCATCTTTCAGGTGATACGTCTCAAGGGCTTTCTGAACCACCAGGCGCATTTCATCAAGCTCAAACGGCTTGTTGATATAATCATAGGCTCCGCTCTTCATGGCCTGGATAGCTGTTTGAACTTCAGGATAAGCGGTCATGACAATCACCAGGAGTTCAGGGTCGGCCTCCTTCATTCTCTTAAGAAGGGAAAGCCCGTTGGTATCCGGAAGTCTTATATCCAACAACACAAGATCCGGCTCATTTTTAAAAAACTCTTCCATGGCACTTTTCCCGTCAAGTGCGTAAGCGACATTTTTCCCCTCATTTTGAAAAACATCCTGCAACGTAAAAAGCATGGATTCATCGTCTTCAACAATAAGCAGATTCGGCTTCATGCTCCCACCCTGGCAACCGGGGATTCTTCGACTTGAAGTTTAATGGTGAATGTCGTTCCCATTTCATCAGGGCACCCCACAGAAATAGTTCCATTGTTTTCAACCACAATCTGGTGCGCGATAGAAAGCCCAAGACCTGTTCCTTTGGGTTTGGTCGTATAAAAAGGTTCAAATATTTTCGAGCGCATATCTTCCGCAATACCGGGGCCTGTATCCGAAACAGTGACAACAACACTACCTCCGCAATCCCGGCCGTTATCCACGGCATCGGGGATATAGCGCACCCTAACCGAAACGGTTCCTCCTTCAGGCATGGCTTGAATAGCGTTAAGAAACAGGTTAAGAAAAACCTGCTGCATCCTCTGAAAATCGACCATGACATTCGGCAGGTAATCATCAAACTCCTCATTTAGTGTTACACGTTGAGCCTCAGCTTCCTTCTGTATAATCATAATGACTTCATGAATGACTTTCCGTATATCGCTGGAGGCGATCTGGGGTTTAACCGGCCGGGCAAAAGAATAAAAAGTTTTAAAAAATTTACTGAGCCGGTTGATTTCCTTTAGTATACGCTCAAGAAATTTATGATGAACGTTGTCTTTGCCCAAGCGTTCATCCAGGACCTGTATATTGGTCTTCATGGAGGCAAGCGGATTGCCTATTTCGTGGGCTATGCCGGCTGAAAGGCTGCCGAAAGCCGCCATTTTTTCGGCTTGAAACAACTGTTGGGTTCTGACTTCCACCTCCTTTTGAAGCTCTTCATTCAACTTCGTCAAACGGCCCTGAGACTCCTTCAACCTATCAGCCATTATATTGAATTGTACCGCAAGGTCCTCGATTTCATCATTGGTATGAACCGTGATACGGTGGTCAAAAGTACCGGTTGAAATCATCTTGGCGCCGTTGTGAAGTTTCAGAATCGGCCTTGTAAAATGGTGAGATCCAACAATTCCAAGCAGAGTACCGATGACCGCCAGGGCTACAACCATAGCGCCGAAAAACATAAGAAACCTTCGAACCGGGGCAAGAACAATCGACCTGGGAAGATCAATCACCAGCACCCAGAAATTATCCGGCCCGCCGATACCATGAAGTATCGGCGCATAAGAAATAATCCGCTTCTTCTCTTGAGCTATAAGGCCTTCCCGGCCTGAAAGAAGTTCTTTGAGCAACTCCGTATCGAGTATATCAGGAAAACCTTCATCCAGAGCCAGGCTGTATCTGTTTTCCAGCCGTTCCGTTTTAATGTTATACAGAAATCTTCCATTGCGGTCAAGAAGATACGTATTGCCGAAATCGGCTTCACCGGATTTGGCAAGCCAGGCAAGATCCTTGAGACGTAGTTGAAGAGATATTACACCTTTTTGCCTTTGACCTCGATCGTATATCGCAGTGGAATAGTTCAGGGTAATGTCATCTTCTTCCGAAGTTATTTCGGACGTAATAACTATCTCTCCCCGCTGCGTATCAAGGGCCTTCCAGAAGAAATCCCGGTCACTCAGGTTCAGGGCCGTATCTTCTCCATAAAAGTAAAGTTTGTCTTTCTGCCTGAGCACACGGAAAACCTGCTCGCCTTTCTGGTTAAGAAGCAGAATCTGGTGGTATAGCTCGTTGTTGCTGGCAAAATCTTTTAGACCGCTAATCAGCATGCGGTTAAGATTATTCATCCCCATAACATTATTCAGGTAGAACTCTGCAAATGTAACCAGCGGGGGAGAATGACTAAGAATGCGGAGATCTTTTTCCGCGTACCTGAGGGCATTTCTGATGCGCTCCAGCTTTGCAGTAAGAGATGCGTGTACCCGCGTGATAGCCGAATCCTGCAGTGCATTGGCTGAGCTAAACATGCTGAAACTTCCAAGCACCAAAACCGGAATCAATCCAATACCCAGAAACGCCACAACCAGCTTTGTACGGATACTCAGGTGTGTGAAGATTTTATTAATGTTAGTATTCATAACATAACGAAACCAGGATGCTGGAAACCAGGCCCTTCTTCCTACCGTTTTTTTAGGCCGATCTGGCCGGGATATGAATGAGGTCGCCTATCTGGAGACGCCTAGGATGAACCTGGGGATTAAGCCTGATGAGAGTTCTTAAACGAACCTTATACCGGCGGGCAATAGAAGAAAGTGTGTCTCCTTTACGTACACGGTAGGGCCAAATAGCCCTGCTCCCAAAGGCTCCTTCTTCCAACTTTACCACGCCGGAAGGAACACGTATCACCTTGCCTATTTTCAACCTGCGGGGATTAAGACCAGAGTTCATGTCCCGAAGCACTCTTAACGGGACCCCGTATCTACGGGCTATTTTCGTGAGTGTGTCTCCAGGCTCAATTCTATAGGGGAGCATGGCAAAGAGTTTTTCCGGTGGTTCATTTTCGAAATTTTTCTGAAAAACATCCTTGGTTCCCCTTGGAAGCCTTAATACATAGTTCTTCTCATACGGAGGTGTCGCCCAACGCCTGAGTTCCGGGTTCAGCTCTTTTATCTCCTTAATCGAAACTCCGGCCAAACGTGCTGCCGTCTTCAGGTCGATAGCCTGCTCCAACACCACTTCATCAAAGACAAACGGATCCTGGTGATCAATATCGCTAAAGCCGTATTTTTCCGGGTTTTCCGCTATCATTGTGGCTGCTATGTACCTGGGAACATAGTTTTTCGTCTCACGGCGAATATGCCTTGTTTTACGAATTTTCCAGTAGTCGTCCGACTTTGTTCTAAGAACAGCCCTGCGTATCTTGCCCTCACCGGCATTATAGGCGGCCATAGCAAGATCCCAAGAGCCGAAACGTTCAAACAGGTCTTTCAGGTGCCGTGCGGCCGCAACTGTCGATTTAATCGGATCTCTTCTCTCATCAACCCACCAGTTGACTTTAAGTCCATACATACGGCCTGTGGATTCTATGAACTGCCATGGCCCTGAAGCCCTTTTCCAGGAATAAGCCTTCGGGTTAAAACCACTTTCGATTAAAGCCAGGTACACAAGAGTCGGGGACAAACCTTCCTGACGGAATATTTCAGCCATAATATCACGGTACCGGGCGGAACGCTCCAGCCAGACGCGGAAATGATCCCGCATCTTTTCAGAGCAGAAGTACTTGATGTTTCTCTCCACCTCCCGGTTAAAAGGCAGGGGAAACGTTCCTTCATAAAGAGGAGCTAAACCTCTCTGTCTGTAAAACTCACCCGGAAAAGCAAATTCAAGCTCCAGCCGGCTGTAGCCGGTCATGCTGATATCATCTTCCAGTGGGCAAAACCTCGACGAACTCACCCAGGATATGGATCCCAAAATATTTTTAAAGGTGTCGGCACCAGGCCCTCTGCCAAGCGCATCAACACCAACAGCCATATTTTCTGCATCTGAATAGTTATCCGGGTTCGAAGCTATCATCCTCTCGATTCTCTGGTCTATACTCCAGGAAACAGATTGCTGCAGCTCCGGTTTCTGTGATGAAAGGTACTTAAATCCAGGATCCGAGGTAATGCTCTTCACACGGATATCAGGCCTGGACGAAACCGCACATCCGTACACAAAAGGGAGGAAGGTCAGAAATAAGACCAAAAAACAATTTTTTATGCTTCTATTCATAAGAGAGAACTCATAAAAGACGACACTTGTCGGCATGTCCCCTCTCTGCCAGGCAACCGGAACAGACCGAATCGTGGAAAGACAAGCAGCTTTTTATTTGCGCTATAAATGCAAGCTTATATTCGAGCATATCCTGTTAAATTTCTTCTCTTGCACATCACTAAAAGTCAATTATAAAATACCGGATTTTTAGTATAACATATCGGCATTACTACGTTTTTCTGAAACGGCCGGAGCCGATTTTAAGGCCTGATCAAAGGCCGTTTAATAATAACCTCTTGACTAAATAGCAACATTTCTTATATCTTTCCGTGGTTACAGGCTCGTAGCTCAGGGGGAGAGCGCTACCTTGACACGGTAGAGGTCGGCGGTTCGAAACCGCCCGGGCCTACCATTACTTTTACTTTTTCTTGTATGCAACTACCTGTAGGTTCACGGTTCCACTCCTGAACTCTGGACCCATAGACCTTTAATGAACAATTTGCCAAAAAACACTGTAGCCGTCCGGGTGAACGGCAGCCTAATGGACCTAAGGAAAGACACTCCCGAAAACGCTGAGGCCGTCACCTTTGATGATCCAGAAGGTCGTGAAGTGTACAGGCACAGCACTTCTCATATTATGGCACATGCCGTGTCCGACCTTTTCCCCGGTGCCAAGCTTGCAATCGGCCCTGCCACGAATGATGGTTTTTACTACGACTTCGATATCAACCACCCGTTTACCCCTGAAGATCTTCAAAAAATAGAAAAAAGGATGGCACAAATCATAAAGGCTGCAAACCCTTTTAAACGTAAGGAAATCAGCCGGCAAGAAGCGATCCGGCTTTTTGAGGAGAAGGAAGAAATATACAAGGTCGAACTTCTGAAGGAAATCGAAGACAACCCGGTTACTATTTACGAGGAAGGCGGCTTTGTTGATTTTTGCAGAGGACCGCACCTGCCGCATACCGGCAAAGTAAAAGCATTTAAACTCTTAAGTATCGCCGGAGCTTACTGGCGGGGCAATGAGAAGAACAAGATGCTTCAACGCATATATGGCACGGCTTTCGCCGACAAAGAGTCTCTCAGGGAGTACCTGAATTTCCTCGAAGAAGTTAAACGCCGTGATCACAGGAGAATCGGCAAAGAACTTGATCTATTCAGCATAAATGATGAGACCGGCGCAGGCCTGGTCCTGTGGCACCCCAAGGGCGCCCTCATACGCCGGATAATCGAGGACTTCTGGCGAACTGAGCACGAAAACGCCGAATACCAGATTCTTTATACTCCTCACATGGCAAAGCTGGATCTCTGGAAAAGAAGCGGGCACTGGAATTTCTACCGTGAGAACATGTACTCCCCGATAAAGGTGGAAGAGCAGGATTTCGAAGTAAAGCCCATGAACTGCCCGTTTCATATAATGATATACAAAAGCCAGATGCGCAGTTACCGCGACTTACCGATACGTTACTGTGAGCTTGGCACTGTCTACCGCTTTGAGCGTTCCGGAGTGCTTCACGGCCTTTTAAGGGTCAGAGGATTTACCCAGGATGACGCACATATATTCTGCCGGCCCGAGCAGATCCAGGACGAAATACTAAAAGTGCTGGATTTCACACTTTTTATCCTGAAGACTTTCGGATTTAAAGAGTACGACATATATTTGTCCACCAGGCCTGAAAAGTATGTAGGAGATCTGAAGCATTGGGAAGCCGCCACAAATGCCCTGAAGTCTTCCCTTGAAAACAAAGAACTTCCGTACCAGGAAGATCCTGGCGAGGGAGTTTTTTACGGCCCTAAAATAGATATAAAGGTGAAGGATTCGCTGGGACGCGCATGGCAGTGTTCCACCATACAGGTTGATTTTAACCTGCCCGAACAGTTCGACATCCGTTACCAGGGAGACGATGGCGCCAGGCACAGGCCGATAATGATTCATAGAGCGCTTATGGGTTCGTTGGAGCGCTTCTTCGGCATGCTGATAGAGCACCATGCCGGGGCATTTCCGGTATGGCTTAGCCCTGTGCAGGTCCGTATCATGACGATAGCCGAACGCCACGAGCAGTACGCTAAAGATATCAGGGGTGCACTGAAATCCCGGGGAATTCGTGTGGACTCAGACACCGACAACGAAAAAATAGGCTACAAAGTGCGGGCCGCCGCGCTTCAGAAAATTCCTTACCTGCTTACTGTCGGCGACAAGGAGATGGATGGTCAGACTGTTAACGTACGGCGCCGTGGAGGAGAAAACCTTGGAGAAATGACCCTGGAGGCTTTCGCCTGGATGATTGACAAAGATATTGCAGAGAGGTGTTAGCCGACCTCCAGTACTAAAAACGGTGGGATGTTTTTGGGCCTAAAAACTCGATATAACCTCTCTTTAGGGGTTTTCCAGCCCTGAAGATAACGTACGTATCGCTTCCATAGTAAGGAATATACTCAGCCCTGCTCATTGCCCCGGGAGAATTTCCGGCATATATCGTAACAACCGCCCCGGGTAAAAATGGGTTTTCCATCGAATAAAGTATTGCTTCGTCCGGCTGGTTGTAAGAGACTCCCTGAAACACAAACCCTTCCCTCTGAAACTCAAGAGCAGGCGCCCCAAGATCGCGCAACCCTACAGAGTCAGGCCGTCCCGCAATAAGAACACTGCCGGTACCAAGAGCATCCATCAGGTCACCTTCCTGAATTATCCAGCCGCCTTTTCGGTCTTTAAGCATCTTAAAGAGCAGCTCCACCTGGCCGGCAAACCTTGCTGTCTCTTCGGTCATAAAGTATGACTGCGTGACACTTTCGAGCAAACGGTTCAAATTAGGGTGAAGGCCTTGCCGGGCAACTATCCTGAAAACATGGTAGTCAGGATCAAGGGCTACCCAGTCGGGACGTACGATGGAGGTTATTTTAAAAGTATTAACCTTCTCTTTTACTGTGATAGTTTCAGAAATCCGGCCAAAGCCTGTCATGATAACAACCGGCAACTCCAGACGATAGGTTTTGCCTTCCTGAACTATACGACCTTCCACAGTATAATCTCCGGCCTCGTTCATATGCATTGATACGTTCTGAAGAAGCAGTCTCGGACCGCCTTTACGGTCGAGCCATTGCCGGAAGAAGAATTGAAGCTTCATGCCGGAAAGTTTTTCAAATACCGAACGAAAGTCGTCCCAGGAGGCCTCTCTTCCTCCGAAACGCGTTATAATCTCCTGTAATCCTTTAAAAAAGGTTTCATCGCCCACCTTTCGCCGAAGCAGATGAAAAACCATGGAACCCTTGCCATAGCCTATATCACTTTCAAACTCCTCCCTTTTAGCCGAAAAACTCCGCAAAGGATAGTCGCGATCGGCAGAAACCATAATACTGAAGCTTTCCATGGTTTGAATGCGATAACGAAGAGCAGCCTCAGAACCTTCCTCCGTTTCTTGAAAATAGTAATTCGTAAGATAGGTGGTGATTGCTTCAGCCCAGTTACCGTTTTCGTATTCCGGGTATACATAGTTACCAAACCACGAGTGAACTATCTCGTGATCAATATAGCCAGGCCGCAGAATTCTACTGCCCTGCGCCACCACACGAGGGTCAAGGAGGGTAAAGCCGGGCATCCCGTACCCGGATGAAAAAAAGTTTTCTACTATCGACCATTGAGTGTAAGGGTAAGGTCCGAGAATTTTACTATAAAAAGAGACATCATCTATACTTGCATCAATCAGACGGTCGGCAAGATATTTGTTTGCATCTGAAAGATAGACCGAGTAAATAATTCCATCGACCGTCCTCGACTTAACCCAGTACCTGCCTGCAACAAGCGTCAGGCCGTCGGACGGAACGGTGCTGATCCATCCGGAGTCTTCCAGGGTTCCTGAAGTTTTGCGGTAAGAGAGACTCCCCTGGCTTATGGTTGTAAGGCCGCCGTGCATTGTGACATTAAGCTGAAATAAGGCTAAGCCCTGGTCCTTTAAAACAGGGTACCACTGGGATTGCGGCGAGAGAAACACTCCCTGTGGACTGATCAAACCTGTCGTATCATCCCCCCGCACAAAAGTAAGAGTTGTGGACTTACGTACTTCATTGTAGATTTGACCGTTATATTCCACGCTAACTTCTTTGACCGGGGAATCGAGTTCGAAAGTTAAGACCGCCTCCGCTTGAGGTTTCTCAAACGGGATCTCAACGCCATCCGCTTTAACATTTGTTACCGTAAGAGACGGCGCAAGTATCAGTTCGTTTTTTCCGGCTGAGAAATCTAAACCTGAAATAGTGTCAACCGCTTTAATTTCATGGGTGCCGGGATCAATAGAAACCGTCATTTTATGGAAAACTCTACCATCAGCCGCAAATGAAGGCGACTGGAGACAGAAAAACACCATCAGCACCGGTATTAATGGTAAATACACGTAACGCATTCCGAAATTATAGCATGTAATACGGCAAATAGTGTGTACCCAACTTCGAGCCAAAAAATGTTACTATTTGTACACAATAAAATTTGTCTATAAATTGATATCTAAGTCAACCGGTGAATTTATCCGGTAAAAGGAGAATGTCATATATGCTTAAAAAGATACAAAACCGTGAAGCTAAAGTAGGTGTAATCGGACTTGGTTACGTGGGTTTGCCGCTGGTACTGGAATTTGTGAATGCTGGATTCAGCGTTACAGGATTCGACCTTGATCCGAAGAAGATAAAAGACCTGAAAGCAGGCAGGACCTATATAAAGCATATACCCGCCGAAAAAATTGCTACAGCCGTTGGAACCGGACAGGTGGAGCGTAACAAGGAGAAGTATGCCGGTGGCCGGTTTACTCCAACCATTGATTTTGCAAAACTAGCTGACATGGATGCCATTCTCATCTGCGTTCCCACCCCGCTTGACGCGCACAGGGAACCTGATATGACATACGTTTTTGAAACAACCCGAAGAATCGCGGAAACGCTGCGCAAAGGACAGCTCGTAACGCTTGAGTCAACCACTTACCCCGGCACAACTGACGAGGATATGCGAAACATACTAGAAGCCACCGGCCTTAAAGCGGGCAGAGACTTCTTTCTTGCCTACTCTCCAGAGCGAGAAGATCCAAACAACCTGGATTTCTCGACCGGCACCATACCCAAGGTGGTTGGAGGATACTCCAAAAAGTGTCTGAAAGTCGCAAAAGCTCTCTACGATACAATCGTGGTCAAAACAGTGCCGGTGTCGTCCACCAAGGCTGCCGAGGCCACAAAACTCCTAGAAAATATCTACAGATCGATAAATATAGCTCTGGTTAACGAAATGAAGGTGCTATTTGATCCGATGGGTATTGATGTCTGGGAAGTGATAGCCGCTGCATCCACCAAGCCTTTCGGGTTTACCCCTTTTTATCCGGGCCCGGGACTCGGCGGACACTGTATTCCAATTGATCCTTTTTACCTTACCTGGAAAGCCCGTCAGTTCGAGGTTCCGACCAGGTTTATCGAGCTGGCCGGAGAGGTCAACACTGCAATGCCTGCCTTTGTTGTCGGAAAGGTTATGGATGCGCTTAACGACAGGGGCAAAAGCCTGAAAGGCTCCAGGATTCTTATTCTGGGTCTTGCGTATAAAAAGAATATTGACGATATTCGTGAATCGCCGTCGTTTAAACTGGTCGAGATCCTTGCAGGCAAAGGAGCCCGCGTGGATTACAACGATCCTTACGTGCCAAAAACACACAAAATGCGAAAATATCATTTCAAAATGAAATCAGTGCCGCTTACTGCCGCGAACATCAAGAAGTACGACTGCGTGCTTCTGGCAACTGATCACTCGGAGTACGATCCAGACTTTATCGCGGGCAACGCCGATCTTATCGTGGATACCAGAAACATGTTCGGCAAGACAAAAAGCAGGACAACTATTGTTAAAGCCTAAAGATGGTGTCTCTTTTGTTATTCTGAAAACTAAATCAACTGCCTAACTTGCCGGGACAAGAGCGTGATATAAAAAGCACCAGCGACTACTCGGTTAAGTTGAAGCAAAAGTTATAAACAGATACCTGATCAGTTGTCAGGTTATTGAAAGTACATCACATTTTTGTGATGTCGTTATTCTTGCCTGTCAATAGTTTTTCATAGTGTGCATCAACGTCCCGAAAGTTTACAAGGGTTCGGATAAGTTGGGATTGGCCACGGAAGTGCATCTTCCCAAGAAGCGTAAGAACATCACACGGTCTTTTCGAAAATGGCTACGACGACGATCGGCTGTAGAGCCGGTGATCGGTCATGTGAAATCGGATCACCGAATGAATCGAAA
>JALUUO010000089.1 GCA_027021335.1 Nitrospirota bacterium | reverse complement strand
GAATACGGATTTTTAATGGCGTTTATTACAATAGTTATTTTTTCACAGATAATATTCAGTTTTTTTAATACAGAGATAAGGCATTATGGAACTGGCCTGCTGTTTTGGGTTTTTATAGGTATGGGATGGAAGTTAAGGCATTTAAGACAAAACACGATTAAAAGGAGTTTAGATGAACATTATTGGAATACACATAGGGCATGACTCTGGAGCGGCACTTATTGCGGACGGTGTTGTAAAGGCAGCAGTTGATGAGGAGAGGTACACCAGAAATAAACACTGTGGAGATCCGCCTGTAAATGCGATCAATTACTGTATGGATTCCGCCAACGGTAAGATCGATATGATTGCTGTAAGTTCGGACCTTCTTGGCAGTGAGATGTTTAAGTTTTTTGAACTCAACACCAGTAAGTTCCTTTCTTCAAAGTATATAGGCAGGCCCAAAATAGCCGGTCCGAGGAGCCTCTTGCAGATTGGGAAGAGAGTCCGCGAGGGAATGAACCAGCTTCCAAGCTATATACGCACTGCGCATAAGTTTGAAGATTTGCCTCTCGTTTCGGTAGGGCACCATCTCTGCCATGCGGCGGCAGCTTACTATACCTCTGGTTTTCCCGATAAAACGCTGGTCATCACAATGGACGGTCTTGGCGACAATGACTCTGTTACCGTGTGGCTTTCTGAGAAAGGAAAGCTACAGCAGATTCATCGGGAGGGAAGAGAAGGCAGCATCGGTTGGTTTTACTCGATGGTTACGGAAGCTCTCGGCTGGTGGATAGGTGACGGCGAAGGCAAGACCATGGGGCTGGCCCCATACGGAGATCCGGCTAAGGTGCCGTCGGAAATTCTAACCAAATACATGCCTCGCTATGAAAACGGGGTCTTGGTTGAGCCATATGGTTTTGGTAAGACCTCTCAGTATAAATATGCCACTTCCTATCACTGGCATTTTAAGGATACGGCTGAGGTAGAAAAAGAGGTGGAAAAATACGGCAATGAAAACATCGCTGCTCTTGCCCAAAAATTATTGGAGGAACACGTTGTTGAGTTCGTAAGGCACTGGAAAGAAAAGACAGGGGCTAAGCGCCTGGCGACCGGTGGCGGAATATTCTTGAATGTCAAAGTGAACCAGAAGATAGTCGAGGGCAATCTTTTTGACGACTACTTTATCTTCCCATGTCCCGCTGACAATGGTCTTGCAGTAGGGGCGGCCCTTACAGCCTATTACGATTCTGTTGCTTACGAGCCTGGTAAAATGATAAGAGATGTCTACTGGGGACCGGAATATTCAGACGATCATATAGAATCAATACTGGTTGAGAGAAACCTCTCCTTCAGGAAAATTGACGACCCTTGTACCGAAGGGGCGAAATTCCTGGCGGATGGTAAGATTGTTGGATGGTTCCAGGGCAGGATGGAGCACGGCCCCAGAGCACTGGGGGGCCGTTCCATCTTGATGAGCGCTACCAGGGCGGAGAATAAGGACATAATCAATGCAAGAGTTAAGTTCAGAGAACCATTCAGACCTTTTTGTCCTTCATTAAAAGCCGAATCCGCCACTAATTACTTTTATGTCGACAGACCCGAACGCTATATGATCACCGCTTATGGTGTAAAACAGGAAGTGGCCGATCAGATACCGGCGGTGGTTCATGTTGACGGAACTTGCAGACCCCAGATAGTGGAAAAGGATATATATCCACGGTTCTGGAAACTTCTCGATGAGTTTGAAAAACTTTCCGGGGTGCCTGTATTGTTGAACACTTCCTTTAATATCAAGGGAGAGCCTATTGTCTGTTCCCCAAGGGATGCTTTAAAATGCTTTTTCGATACAGGCTTGGATGTGCTTATAATGGGTAATTACCTGCTCGAAAAGTAGAGGTGCCATGATTTAACTTGAGTTTTTTTAACAGGATTAACATGAAAAGAATTAAGACGGCAAAGGACAAAAGAGCTCCATTCGTGATGCGACTGCATTTCTTTCGGCCTACCTGGCTGGCCAAAAGAAACGTCCGTGTCCGTCCGTGTGGTTCCGTGGTTAAAAATATCCTGTAGTTCTAACAATTAAGCCAAAGGACCTGAATTGACAAACATCTCCCAACCTAAACTCTCGATCATCACACCTTCCTATAACCAATCCGATTTTCTGGAAGAGACTATCTGTTCTATTTTGGATCAAGACTATCACGATCTTGAATATATTATTATTGATGGCGGCTCCACGGACAGCTCGGTCGAGATAATCAAGAGATACGACGAACATATCGCATACTGGGTAAGTGAGCCGGATAACGGCCAGACCCATGCCATTAATAAGGGCTTGAAACGGGCGACCGGTGACATTATCGCCTGGATAAATTCCGATGACGTTTACGTGCCCGGGGCTTTCGAGAGGGTCGCAAAGGCATTTTATGAAAATCCGGATGCCGACATAATTTATGGGGACGGTCTCTTAATCGACAGCAACGGGAACAGGATAAAACGGCGTTATGGGATAAATTTCAACTATAACATGTGGTTTTATGGTGTGGTGGAGCCTTTTCAGCCTGAGGTCTTTTATAGAAGAAGAGCGATCGAAAAAGCGGGGCTGTTGGATGAGTCATTCCATATGATGATGGATCGTGAGTGGTGGATCAGGATGGCAAGGTGCGGTTGCAGGTTCCATCATATACCTGAGCTGTTGGGGGCGTTAAGGAGACATGACGATGCTAAATCGAGTAAACATAAAAAAATAAATGATGAAGATCGATGGCGAATTCATAACATGTATTGGGAAGGGTTTCGCTTCAATGACCTCAGATTACACAAAATCCATTGGAGGATTATAAGCCTTTACTACAGGGCTTACCGTCAACTTTTAAAATTAAAGGAAAGAGGAAGGTTTGATTTTTTGTAGAGTTTTATTGATACTCTCGCAAAGACGCAAAGGGAAAAGTTGGGTATGAAGTAAGCTCAATGATTTCTTAGCGTGCTCGGCGGCTTGGCAAGAGCAATAATCATCCCGACTTGTGAAAGCGTAGACCCGGATACCCACAAATTCTGCAGAGGAGGCAATTAATATTTTCATGGAAAAAAAATTTTTAGACCTTCTCTTCAAGACGCTAGAAGAAAATAACGCAGAGTACCTTGTGGTGCGTAATTACGAAACACTTCCTGAAAGTGTGCCGGGGACTGATATTGATATTGTAGTAAAGAGCAGCCAGTACGAGTCTATAATTAAAAAATTGGAAGAAGGTGTACGAAATATAGGATATCGGCGATGGAAGTCGTATCCCAAGAACTTCGGGCTCGTTCAGGTGAGCTTCACCCCCAAAGACTGCCGGGACGTACAAGACGTGGTCAGAATTGATTTCATCCTTGATAACATGATGTGGCTGGGTTTTGATCTGATAAAGCCGGACCTTTTATGGAAAAGCCGGGAAATGTTTAACAACATCTCGGTCTTGTCTGACCCTGTAAAAACGGCGCTGACCTTCTTGAACGCTTTTTTGTTCGGGGGCAAAGTTAAACAAAAGTACCTCTCTGAATATGCCGATATGGACCTGGAAAACAGAAAAAATGTTGACGAATTATTGGCCGGTTCTTTTGGTGTTTATGGCAAGGTTGTTGTTGATAGCCTGCACAGCGGTAAGGTTGACAGCCTTAACACCACCAAACTCAGGTACAGCTTTTTGAAAACACGGGGGGCTAATGCCAGGGATATCCTGTTGGGATTGTTGAGCTGGTTTAAGACGGATCTCAAGAGAGCCCTCAGCCCCCCTGGTTTGTTTGTGGTGCTTATCGGCCCTGACGGAAGTGGTAAGAGCACTATAAATGAAATGATTCAAACAAGATGCAAAAGGTTGTTTGCCGGAGTTGATTCTTTCCATTTATTCCCGAAGCCAAAGGTTTTTTATTTTATTGATAAAATAAGCGGTAAACGGTGGAATAAAAGGCAGGCAACAAGTTCTGAGTGGGAGCTTAGGAGTAGGGATTTTCCTGCCTGGAAGTCGATTGCCAGAGGTTTATACCAGCTGGTCAGGTTTTGGGCAGGATATTGGCTCTGGATTTATCCGAGGCTGGTAAAGGGACATCTGGTGATAGGAGAGAGGTGGAACTATGACCTTTTACTGGACCCGGCTTCAAAAGGTATAGACCTGCCTTTATGGGTGAGAAAGATTTTTTTCGCCCTCTGTCCCAGGCCGCACAAAACTCTGTCATTTTGCGGTTCTGCCTCGAAAATGGCGGAAAGAAAGAAAGAATTGCCTGTGGCTGAGATTGAAAGACAGATAGACAAGATGAAGGAATTATTAGAAGGCAGAAAAAGGGTGTACTTTATAAATTCTACTGAAGAAAAAGATAAGACATTTGAAGACTCTCTTTCTGCACTGACAGAGAATTGAGAGTGTAGAAATAAGTTTATAAACAGCCCTAAGTGGTTACGCTGATTGTTGTGATATAATTGGACAAATATGGAGTAGGAGAGAAAACGAGGAAGCTCTATTATTACTTAGCATGCTTGGCGGCCACCCACTCCGGTCGCACCACTTAGCGAAAGCAATAATCATCCCGACTTGTGAAAGAGTAGACCCCATATACCCACAAATTCTGCAGAGAAGGCAAATTTTTAAAAATAATGTCTGATGAACGGAACCATAACTGGAAATACCTTCTGCCTTTTAGTAAAAGAAACAGGTGTTTGTTTCTTGGAGAGCCTGAAGAGAATACTGTAAAAAGCCTTTCGGATTTATTTGAATCGTTTGTGGTTGCAGGTACAAAAACAGACAACGTTAATGATACAAACTTAGAAAAAATGCAGCTTGAAGAATCTTCTGCTGACGTTGTAATTCTCTGCCTTGATGATACAGCATTACGCGAAGATCAAAAAAACTCTGTTTTGGGCGAGGTGTTTCGTGTTCTTTCTCCGGGTGGTTTTCTTTGCATAAGGGGAGAGAAGAGACGTGGAGAAGACATAGGTTTTTTAAGAAAAAAATTGGCTGGTTCAGACTATGAAAACGTAAAGACCTTTGCCCATTTGCCGGGACACGGGCAACTACGGATTATTATTCCTTTAACATTCAAGCCTGTCTTACTGGAAGCCCTCAGGCTGTACCATGATGTGACGATGAAGCAGAGGCTTCTGCGTAGCGTTGCTTCCATTCTTATTTTATCAGGCTTGTTTGAAAGGGTTATTACAGATTTTTCTCTTATCGCCCAAAAGCCCTCTCATGATGGATCCCAAAAGGAGAAGGACGAATTAAAGGAATTCCTGAAAAACAGTGTTAAGACCGATAATATAGAGGTTGCGCTTCGATCGGCTTCTGCCGGAAAAGGCAGTAAGGCTATACTGCAGGTGATGGAGCCGGCAGAGGGCAGAACACTGGCCTTTGTTAAAGTCGCGGACAATGAGCACAGAGGTAAATTTATTGAGCATGAATACAATACATTAATGAAACTTGGAAATTACGGATTTGTCCATGGGGTTTATCCTGAGGTCATTGATTACAAGCAGTTTGACGGCTTATATTCGCTGGTTTTAGCCGCACCTGTTTTTCTGTATAAGCAGCCCTCCACAAGGATAGATGAGTCTATCCTTGACTGGCTGATAGAACTGAACTCCAGGACTTCCAGCCGTAAACTTCTGCCTGAATCCGGTTTTTATAAAACCTTGGTCGAAAATGCAGAAACTCTTTTGAGTAAGCCGCCTTTTAGTAAGAAGGCATGGGTTCTGGAGATGATCGAAGATGTCACTCGGTCTCTTGAAGGCCGGCTTATTCCTTTTGGTATGGCACATAGGGATTTTGTGGCATGGAATGTCAGAACATGCAATGATGGCAAACTTTACGTAATGGATTGGGAGTGGGCAAGAGATGACCATATTCCATTCATGGATTTCTTTCATTATGTTCTTCATGGAGAGCTTAATCTTGGCAAAGGCGGTATTTTTGATATTGCAGAACGTCTGTTTTTCAGAAAGAGCTATTTAACAAAATATATTTACGACTATTGCAAGGCTCTGCAACTGGAGCCATCAGATAGTTTCCAGTTTTTCCTATTGTATTTGATTGACTGGGTTTTATTTGAGATGCAGAACAGTCCCGAAGGGACGCTGCTTTCGGAAGACCACTGGGCCTTGCTAAGAAAAATCTTCCACGAAAAACAGCATTACAGGGAAAACTGGCCGCTACATGGTTGTGGTTAAAAAGTTTTATCCTGTTGATCCTGTCTAAAGTAATTAATGAAAAATTTCCCCCTAAAGAAAAAAGATGTGAAAAATATCCTGCTGCTCGAGCTCTGGGGAATAGGCGATGTTGTTTTGGCTACATCTGCCATTATCGCGCTAAAAGAAATATTTCCGGATGCGCGTTTGACTGTTCTGGCCAAGCCGTATGCCAGGGAAGTACTAAAACACTGCCCGTATATTGACAGTGTCATAACCTTTAACTTCCCCTGGACGAAGCTGCATGGAAAGTATAATCTCTTGAGTTGGAATTACCGAGAAATGTTTTTTCTTTTCAATCGGTTACGCGGCAACTTCTTTGATCTTGTCATAGATGTTCGGAATGACCCCAGAAGCAACCTCGTGATGTTCCTGGCAGGCGCTAAACAGAGGATCGGCTATGGAGGGCGTGGGGGCGGTTTTTTGTTAACGCATGATGTTCCGTCGGAAAATAATAAGTCGCTGCACAGGGTTGAGGAGTGGCTAAAGCTTCTTCGATATTGTGACGAAGCTGTAAATGTAGCCAACCCCACCTTATGGCTTGCTAAGGCAGAGGTTGAAGCGGCATGGAGAAACCTTGAAGCAGCAGGAGTTGACAGGTACGGAGATGGACTTATAATGGGTATTCATGTAGGAGCGAGCAATCCTTCCAAGAAGTGGCCGCTTGATAGGTTTCAGCAGCTTGGGGAAGATCTGATGAGCAAATTGGGCGTTAAAGTAATATTTTTTACTGATCCGGACGGCTATGGCAAAGATATCAAGGTTGATGACGCTGTAATGGCCGAAAGCGGATCATTGCGCGAGCTGATGGGATTGATTCGTTGCTGCGATGTTTTCGTATGTAATGACGGAGGCCCGATGCATATTGCGGCTGCCCTGGATGTGCCTACCGTAGCCGTATTCGGACCAACTCTGTCATTTTGGTTCGGACCTTACGGTGATAATCATAGAGTGGTGGAAAAAGATGTTTGCAGATATAAACCCTGCTCAGACTATTGCAGGTATGATCAGCCAAGGTGTCTTTATGAAATAGGTATCAAGGATGTATTACAACCAGTGGAAGAGCTTTTGGTGAGTATACGGGCTAGCAAAAATGTTGTAACTAATACCACAAATTGAGGAGGCAGGAGAAAATAATACTGCACTTTCTTTTCTGGCACAAAAGATGCTTAAGATAGCTTTTGTAACCATTTAGATATTTAACTTGAAGACTGACGCACAGTGCAGGCATTTGCACCGAGTGAACATATGAATAATCTTTATATGAGTAATCCTTATCAGTACACAGCGAAAGTAAAATTCCTGAAAACATACTATTTTAAAAGGTTTTTTTGTTTTTAGACATGATATATAAAAATTGAAGATGAACATGGATCACATAAGATATCAGAACAAAAACAATCCTTTTTGCAAAGCAGTTGTTTTTAGTTTTTATTTTGT
>JALUUO010000088.1 GCA_027021335.1 Nitrospirota bacterium | reverse complement strand
AACGAAATCCCCGATCCTTATAGCGCCAAGCACCTTAGCTCCGGCACCGACCACAACGTAATCGCCAAGGGTCGGATGACGTTTTCCCTGCTCTTTGCCGGTGCCTCCAAGTGTCACGCCTTGGTACAACAGGCATTTTTTACCTATTTCAGTGGTCTCTCCGATAACCACGCCGGCTCCGTGATCTATGAAAACTCCAGGAGCAATTTTAGCCCCGGGGTGAATCTCAATACCGGTCAGGAACTTTGCAACCTGAGAAATAAAACGTGGAAAAAACGGTATACCCCGGCGCAAAAGACGATGATTTATACGGTAGACCAACACCGCATGAAACCCTGAGTAGGAAAAAATAACCTCAAGAGGGCTTCGGGCCGCAGGATCCCGCTCGAAAACCGCCTTGTAATCCTCTTTTATCTCTGACCAAAACCCCATAGTGAAGGTATTAATGGTAGCACAGGGGCATAGAAAGACGAAAGGTTACTAATCCATTTCGTTTAGATTTTCAGATCGGACAACTGAGGCCAAAAGCTAGGGACAAAGGGCGTAGACGCGGACCAAAACCCTACGTAATTTTGAACTTGTCTTCGTAAGGAGGGATGCCTGAGTGTCCGCCTTCAGGCGATTCTCAAAACCTCTTCGTAACTGGTCAACCCTTCTGCGGCCTTTATGAGTCCATCCTGACGAAACGTATGGTACTTTATGGTGCTTGCAGCCTTTTCAAGCCCGCTTAAACCGGCGTTGGAAAGGATAGCATCCCGAAACTCATCGTTAGGTATGATGAGTTCAAACAGACCAATACGTTGGCTGTAGCCGGTAAGGCCGCATGCCGGACAACCAGAGCTTCTGAACAACTTAGGCGCTGAGTTGCCTGTGAGTTCCCGAAGTTCGTCGATCAAATCTCCCGGAGGCTCATAGTCCTCGATACACTCCTGGCAAAGCCTGCGAATAAGCCTCTGGCCGAGAATCGCCGTAAGCGACGAATGGAGCAGAAAAGGAGGAACCTCCATATCAAGCATAGTAGATACGCTGGCTACAGACTCGTTCGATAAAAGACGTCCCAAAACAACCGTCTTAGAAAGTGAAGCATGCAGTGCCGAGATCACTGCTTCACGACTCATCAGCTCGCCAACCATCAGAACATCCATGTCCTGTCTCAAAACAGACTGCAACCCCTTTTCGTAGCTGTAACCGGCCTTCTCGTTTGACTGTCCCTGACTTATTCCCGGCAACCTGTTTTTTACCATTCGCTCGAATGTGAAGATTGCCTTTTCCGATGTCTTCAGGTAGTTCAAAGCCGCATAAATCGTAGAACTTTTTCCGCTGTCGCTTGGCCCTGTAACAAGAATAAACCCGCGGGAGCGTGACAAGAGTTCCTTGAATTTATCAAGGGTATCCGAAGCAAAACCAAGTTTTCCAAGCCTGAGTTCCTCCTTGGCAAATGGCTGCTGAAATGTCAAAACCATCCTTTCGCCATAGAGAGAGGGCATAGTTGCAATATCAATATCGTAGTACTGGCCGCGGGATCTCGCCCTGAAATAGCCCTCGCACGGCACAAGTCTTTTAAGGATGTCTATCGAACTTAGAATTTTAATTCTATTAATAAAATTCTGCTGCAACTTAATCGGCGGCTTTGCAAGCAGTTTAAGCCTGCCTTCGACCCTGATGTCTATTTCGAAGCTATCCTCGCCCGGCTCCACATGAACATGAGTGGCTTTCTGATCTATAGCAGCAAGAATCACCGCGTTGACAAGCCTGACAACAGGTGCTTCCTCGGCTGATTGGAGCGCCTCTTCAAGGTCGGCATCACTCATTCCAGGTTCGCCCTTGATAATCTCAAGGTCGGCTGATTCATGTATTTTAAGAGAATCTTCCCAGCTGACCGGTTTATCAAATAGTTCCCGTATCTTCTCCTCCAGGGAGCTAATACCCGTGACCACCGGAGCTATCTTATGCCCTGTTATATACGTAAGATCATCCAGAAGAATGAGATCTTTAGGATTAGCCATGGCAACGGTTAAAATCCTGTCCTCAAGCTGTATTGGAAGAACAAGGTGCTTTCTTATAAAATTCTCTGGTATGATGGATAACAGCGATGGTGTCGGGGAGTAGTTCTCAAGATTAATGGAAGGCGTATTCAACTGCCTGCTCAGAAGATACTCAAGATCCTCCTCGGAAAGAATTTCCATCTTGAGCAACGTTGCTCCAAGACGCTTTCCTGTACGTTTCTGCTCCTCGATTGCCAGGTTCAGATCCTCCTTGCTGACAATATTGAGATCAAGTAAAAGTTCACCTATCCTCTGCCTATTCTCCATTACTTTCTTCCTCCTACTGGTTTTAAAAACAAATCTTTTTAAACACCGGAAACCCTCCGGTAAAAAGCATTGAACATGGAATGTATTCCGATCACACTTCCATAAAGCTCCTGGAAAAACCTGCCGAACTCACGCCTGACCATGGAGAGATCCATACGGCCCAAATCAGGCTTGTGAAGCAGAAACGGTATCCCGACCTGTATAAAGTTTGCACGGACAGTCGTAAGCGGCATCACGGATGTAATCAGCAAGGGCAGGTACGCATAATCAGCCCGTATACGTTTTAACTCGTCCCATCCTTCGAAATTATTGTTTTTCCCATCTTCAATAAAATAACCAGCATCCGCTACCAAAACCTGAATTTCCAGTGGATCGGCAGAATTAAGAACTTCGAAAAGATCACCCGAACTTGTAAGAACAATAGGGTTAAAACCCACCTCGTGAAACTTGTTTTCCAGGTGCATCTTCATACGCGCATTTTTTTCAAGAAGCAGCACCGACAAGGGAAGATCGTCAGAATCCAGTTCAATAGATCTCTCACCAGGCTTATCAGCGCCCACGTAATCCCTGAAAGCATCCATAGCAGCATCCCTGGAGACTCCAAGGCCGGTAAGCGAATCAGCGAAATCTATAATTCTATCCAACAGTTGCACACCTGTTTTTTCTGAGGTTCCTGCAACCTGGTCCGGACGTTCCGGCTCCGCAGTTTCCGTATCTGATCCAGTCGTAACTTCGCGATAATAAGCTTTGGTCACAATCCCGCCATCACCTTGCCGTAGAGCATGCAGGTCGGCAGGATCTGCAACAACATTTTTCGCGCTCTTTATGCCGGAAGATAACAATTCAATTGACGACGAAGAAATACTCCTATCCATGAGTCCGCTTTTATAGAAAAGATCCTGGAAAACCTCTTTCAGTATTTCCGGGGTAACAGATCGTTCTTCCATAAAATAAGCGTTCAAAAGGGCGGAATCACAAATTATGTTAATTAACCTCGGCGTTCCCTCTGATACACGTGCGATATCCTTTACTCCGTCATCTGAAAAAACGGATGCACCCTGAAAACCCGCAACAGATAGCCTGTGCCGTATATACTCAGCAACCTCGTTTCCGGATAGCAGTTCCAGATGGTACGATACAATCCCATTGTCAGCAGAATCCTTTCTTTTCAATGATTTAACACGTTCCTGGAGTTTGGGTAACCCCGCAAGCAGCATACGCACAGGACGACGATCGTCAATCTCGACATCCAACATCCTCCAGGCCTCGTCAAGAGCGGATTTACCAAGATTCTGAGCTTCATCTATCACGCATACAAGACAGCCGTCTTCTCGGATTTTGCCAGCCAGAAGTTTTTTAAATTCATCACGAAGACAACCCAGGTCAGCAGCAGCCGAATCAACCTCTCCGGCTCCAAAAGCATGAAGGGCGACTTGCAGAAACTGACTTCGGTCATCGCCTGCATAATTAAAATGTATAAGTTCTGTTTCAGCAGAGACTTTCTTAACAAATGACCTTAAAAGTACTGTTTTCCCCGAACCTATTGCTCCGGTAAATACAACAAGCCTGTTTTTTCCGGAAATCAGGGAGGAAAAATGTTCCAGTGCGTTATTGCAAGAGCCACTAAGATAAAGATATGCCGGATCAGGAGTCAGGTTGAAAGGTTTGTCTTTAAGGCCGAAGTGTTTTTTGTACATTTTTCAGGTCTTTAGGCTGAAGGGTTTAAAAAAATTTAAAACATCATCAAGTAAACCTGACAGCTGCATGAATTTTAGATTGAAATCGTATTTTCTGCGTGCAAACCACGCTTTTTAGACATATTCCCACGTTTTACAAACTTCACGTATAACTACTGGCCAACCCGGGAAGTGCTCCGGCTGCACCTAAAAAACAGCCTTTAAACGCTCTCAACATAAAAATTTATGCAGCTGTCAGGATTTACTAATCTATAATATAATTCTATTCATTAAGCATACATTACAAAAAAGCAAACCGCAAGCAGTCTTTCAACAGAAAGGTTACAGGCAACAGAAGATGTGAATCAGGAAAGAGAGAGTGACTCCTTAAGTTTATCGTAAAGGGCCTTACTGCCTTCCTTTAAAGTATACTCCTTGTGAAAGTTCTCGATAGAGATTTTCTCCTTTAAATTAAGGACCCGTTCAAGGTTGTCCGTCACCAGCATCACCTCAACAAACCCATCGCTCATTTTATAAGGAAACCAGAACGTCTCTACAAAAGACTCCTTAGCGGTAATTCCAACCCCCAGTTTTCCATAACTTTTTTTAGTATAAATACCCTCAGCCATTCCTTCTAACACTTGAATCCTCCTTTATCCGTTGGTTTTTTTAAAAAGAACATCATACTCGTGCTCAAGAGATGTTATCTCCTCCCTGGTTTTACTCAACTCCTCCTGAAGCTCGGCAATCCGTATTCTGCTGGCCGCAAGCTCTTCATCCACCCCTTCCCGGTCGGTGTCTCTATCCCAACTCTCAATCAACTGTTTAAGTGCGGAGTTCTCCTTCTCAAAGGCTTCAATAACTCCTAAAATATTCTGCTCGATATCTTTCAACCGGGCAACTTCTTCTGCCGTCTCCTGAGCGCCTGATCCCTGGTCAGTATTTTCGAGAGTTTCCAGAACGCTTGCAAGCTCCACCTGCTGCTCACGGAGAATTTTTATCTGGAGAGAGTTCATAAGAACAACATCCTGGGGAGTTGCAGATACATTCTCACCATTGTCCGGTTCAGCAGCCTCTTTTATCATATCCGGCTCAGGGGATTCCTCGTCGGGAGAAGACTTTTCTACAGCGTAAGCCTTCTCCAACTCAGATTCCAAACCACGAATTGTCTCCTTGAGGGCTTCAATATCTGCCAGTTTATCTTCCTCTGAATTTTCCCCTGTTTGCAGTTCAGACAATTCGGCCCGAGCCTCTTCAAGTTCGGATTCCAAAACACGTATTTTATCTTTAAGAGCTTCAATATCGGCAGGCTCATTGTCTGCTTCATCTTCAGATACGGACAACTCACTTTTCCGCAGCTTAACTCCAAGCAGAACCACAACCGCAAAAAGGACGACTACAACTTCTATCAAACCAAGCAGTACGAGATACGGAACACCGATCACTATTCTTTCTTCCTAAGTAAATCCTGGAATATATTCTGCAATTTCCGCCTGTATATCAAAACCGAGGCAAAAACAGCAACTAAAATATTTATTACAAAAAATTGTGCCAGCGCACGGCCCCAGCCGGAAGATACGGAAGGAGGGGTATCAGAAGCCTCATTTTCGGTCGAAATAGATGCAACCGCCTCCGAAACTTCAATCTCCATTTCCGGGTATTCAATCCATGCACCAATCTCAAGAACCTGTTTTAGCCTTAAACTTACACCGTAGGCACCTGCCTTGAGAGGCCTGCTCAGAGAAGCCCTGAACCCCTCAGGAGTCGGTACAAACTTCAGGTCTATATTGCTTTCATTATCGTTTAGTTCTCCCTCAAGGGTTACTTCTTCAGCCCTTAACTCACCGCGGCTTCTTAGACGCACATCAACAAAGCCTTTGCCATCGGTCATAATGTAGTTAAGAGTCGGAATAAACCACCAATCGTTCACCCTGAAGGCGGCTTCCTTAACACGGGAGAACGTTGTTCCTTCAGCGTTGGCCATAAGCTTATAATCACCTGTCTCATTAAGACCTATCACTGCGGAAAAGATTCCGTCATCAGAGTACCTGTCTCCTTCCTTGCCATCGTCAAAAAGCTCAATCGTCTTTACATCCTCGGCACCCGGTCCAAAAACAGTAAGTGAAAACCTTGTTGACTCAAGGATATCCTTTTCATTAAGAAGTTCGTCGTTCTGCGTAAGATAAACCTCCACCGGCAAATGCATATCCTTGGATAAAAAAGGCTCTTTCATGGAAGATTCAAGCTTCAGGTCTGTAATTAGAACAACCTTGTTGCCACTTCCATGGCTGAAGCGGATGCTCCATCTGCCCTGAACCGGCCGCCTCATAGTAAGCAGATCGTAAGCTCCTGTCGAAAACCTTTTAAACTCGCTTGATTCCCTGAATGTTTTTACAACACTTCCGGATGGAGTGATAAGTTGAACCTCTACATCCGGCGAGGCTTTTTTTGCGATAAGTGTAGCTTCGGACACAGAACTGTCTATCAAAAAAGTATTTCCCTTAACCGGGGTTGCTTCAGGCTTCTTAAGACTTTCGAAAAACTGAATGAATATCCGATGCAGATCATCGCTGGTTTTGGCAACCGCCATGGAGCCGCCGCTTTTAAACGATATCTCCTCAAGTAGTTCAATATCGGACTCTTCGGTAAAAGCTATACTGAATATTCTTGTTGCAGCAGCCTTATACTTACCGGCAATTTCTTGCCTGAGACTCATAACGCTTTGGGTGTCACGCTCTGAATTTCCTGTGTCAACCTTTCCATCGGTCATAAGTATCACGATTCTGCTTTGACCTGCCTTGGGTTCGGCTTTCTGCAACTCCAGGGATTTTTCGAGAGCATCAAGTATGTCCGTATGAAGACCGCTTGAAGATACTTTATCAATCACACGAAAAAGCCTCTCACTACTTGTTTTATCACCGGTACTCTTAAAACCGGACAGAACATCTCCATTACTGCTGAAGCCTACTACAGCAACCCTGTCGCGGGGCGACAAAAGAGATATAAAAAGTTTGGCCGCTTGTTTTCTAAGGTTTTTAGGGTCATTACGTTTCATACTTCCAGAACCATCAATCGCAAGAACAACGTCAAGCGCCTCAGTGGATGAGGCAAGAGCCTCGGCAGGCCTGATAAAAAAAGCGCTGAAAAAACCGGATAAAACCACTATTAGCCCCACCAAGCAAAAGCCGGTTTTCAGGCGCATGGCATAGCCGACCAAGCGACTGTCTGAGCGTTTTTGGTTCACAATTATATTTTCGGCCGAAAGACCCATAACCTGAACCAGGCAAGCCCGACACGGGTGAAAGATTTAAAAATATGCGGTTGGTACCCCCTGCAGGAATCGAACCTGCGACACCAAGTTTAGGAAACTTGTGCTCTATCCTACTGAGCTAAGGGGGCGTAAAGTAGAAAACGACACTTTGGAGTATGATTTTTTATTTTTTTAAAAAAAGGAATAAGGAAATGGCGGGGCGGACGGGGCTCGAACCCGCGACCTCCGGCGTGACAGGCCGGCGTTCTAACCAAGCTGAACTACCACCCCCGCATTAGTTTTTATGTTTATATAGTGCAGTTTAAGAATTGCACATGGATCAAGCCTCTGTCGTGTCACAGTAAAAGTGGTAGGCGGTACAGGGCTTGAACCTGTGACATCAGCCTTGTAAGGGCTGCGCTCTCCCAGCTGAGCTAACCGCCCGTGTTGGTAAGGTATTTATACTTGAAGTTGTGCATGTTTGTCAACCGAATCCCTTCTAACAGGCAGACGGATCAAAACTTCTGTGCCTTTTTCTCCCAGAGCGCCTACGGAAATCTTTCCTCCATGGGCATTTACTATGCCAAAAGCAACACTTAACCCCAAACCTATTCCATCGCTGAAACCTTCAACCCCGAAAAACGGATCGAATATTCTGCCCCTAACCTCCGGGCTGATTCCCGGACCTGTGTCCCTGACCGTTATCAGCACACTTTCAACTTCAGCCGACGTCTCAACCTCGAGTACACCGCCGCCTTCGACAAGCATTAAAGCCTGAATCGCATTACTTAATACGTTGGCAAATACCTGCTGTATCTGTCTGGGGTCTCCCCAGACATCCGGCACTTCCAGCATCTTCTTTTTAAGCTTTATATGGTGTTTCTTAAGTCTGCGCGCCTCTATATCGAAAAGCCCGGTTAATAGCTCTGTCACCTTAACCCTTCCGGTTTCCGGCTGATGATTTCTGGAAAAGTACAAGAGATCGTGGATTATTCTATACGCCCTATTACCCTCGGAGTGTATCCTGTTTAAATAATGCATTATCTTTTCGTCCGCAGGATTTTTCTCCCTTACCTTATCAAGAGCAAGTTCACTATAGCCGATAATACCGGTAATAGGAGTTTTCACCTCGTGCGCCACACCACTGATCAATCCTCCCAGGGCCTCAAGACTGTCATTGCCTAAACCATTAACTTCATCCTGCCCTTCTCTTACAACATGTACAACGCTATGAATATTGTTCGATTCATCCCTGATGGAACAACTGGAAACAGCCGACAGCAACTCAGGCTTGTTGTCGGATAAGGAGTCTTTCTGTTTGCAGTATGGGCATCCGCTTTCCCCGTTACTTGAGAAAAGCTTGGAACAGTCCATACCGGTTACACTGCCAAGTCCTTTGCCGAACATCTCGACAAATCTGCGATTGGCACGGAGGATCTTGTTGGAGCTATCATGAACAAATATACCATCGTTCAAAGCGTCCACAACTTTTATCCACTCAAGACTTGAGAGTTTTTCCTGCCTGTATTTAAATGCATTTTGAACCGCTATCGTCACATGGTCCAAAAATAACCGCATAAGGGTTTGTTCCTCAGCGCTGAAACAACCGGAGTTAATGCGTCCGGCAGCTACAATACCCTTGCACATACCATCAACAATCAGCGGGCCACCCAGTACACAACGCGGCATATTTGCAGTGATCCGTTTCGATGGCGGCGCAGGAATATTATCCACCTCGAATATGTCGTCTATAACGGCCGCACCGTCAAAACCTGCTATGTGCTGTCCAAGTCCGGGGCGGCCTGTATCCAGCCGAATACTCTTAAACCCATCACTTCTTCTTACACGCATAAGCAAGTTTGAGCCCTTCACCTCACCGATGTCGTTTAGAACCACGGCAGCGTCACGCGTCGCAAAAAGCACAAGTATCTGGTGATAGACCTCGGTAAGCAGCAGATCTATATCCATGATCGGCGCAATTCTGCCGACCAGGGCATGAAGCTGCTTCAGTTTTTTAGATGATAACCCGGCCCCGCTCTTGCTTGATTGTTTTTTCGTCCTAGGCATGATGTTTTATCTCATCGGACGAACTGATAAAAAAATTAACAATCATCCGTTAACTGCCCAGACAAACATAAATCTGATATAATTGTCTCCACCAAAGCGGGCTTACTGTCCCGCGTATAGTAACTTCAACCTTAATAGTTGTAAGAGGCTAAGATGAAAAAAGAAGATTTCAGAATCCTGGTGGCGGACGACGATGAAAGTGTCAGGGACCTGCTTGCAGATATAATAACCCGTGAAAATTATACAGTGGAAATAGCTGCTGACGGAAATGAGGCTTTAACCAGTATACTTCACAAGCAATTCCATCTGGTAATCACTGATTTAAAGATGTCAGGTGCAACCGGCCTGGAAATTCTGAAAAGAACCATGTCCCTTGATCCCGATACTTCCGTAGTCATCATTACCGCTTATGCCACCATCAAAAGCGCACTGGAAGCTGTTAAGGAAGGAGCTTACGATTATGTAACCAAGCCATTCCGCATGGATGAAATGCTGGTGACTATCAGAAATGCTTACAGACGGGCACAGCTTATTGAACAGAATAATTCTTTACTGGCCAATCTTCGCGGAAAACGCAAAGAAGATGACCCGCTAAACAGCCTGGAGCGCTTAGTTAGGTTAAAAGAGACGGGAAAAATCAACGACTCTGAATTTGTCGTTCTTAAAAAGAAAATCATAGGAAAGGAAATATCGACATAAAAAACCCAGAACTAGATATGACGTCAGGCCGGTTTTGTTTTGAATGCGTGCCGAAAGCTTGCGATCTTAGGTGCTGCACAACAGGGCATCCCCTGGTTCTCAGCCCTTTTGAGATACACCGCATAAGTAGATTCACAGGCATATCATACGATATCCTAGATGACGACTATTTTGAAGAATCATATGATCCAGGCAATGGATTCCCTCTGGTTACAATAAACCGTGAGAATGTCTGCCCCTTTCTAAAAAACAACGCCTGCTCGATTTATAGCGTACGTCCCCTTGTATGCCGTCTTTTTCCACTTGGAAAATTATTTCATAACGGTTTCAAGTACGTTCTTCTTTCAAAAAACGCCTGCGCCGGCTTTGATGCACCAACCAGTCAAACAGTTACCGGTTACCGCAAAAAGCAGGAGACTTCCCTCTATGACAGGATGTGGGAAGTATGGGTGGAGTTCATAAATCAGGCTGAAACGATCGGTATGACGGATAAAAGTCTTTTCAGGTCAGCTTTCGCCATGATGATTTATAACACAGACCTGCCCCCTGCGGGTCTATCCCCTCATAAAGTATCCAGGATGAGCAGTGAGGATATTTTTCGTCTGCGCCTAAAAGCGGCAATCGAAGCGCTTCCCAAACTTAACGCTATCTTTGTGAAGAGTTGAGGGTTCAAACATAAAAACAGGACATTTCTATTTTGGTAAGAACAGGACATTTCTATTTTAGCTTGACACAGAGTTGCAAGGGTACTTGACTTATATTGTCTAGTTTCTTATATTATTTGTCTTATGGGAACTTACACAACATATCGTCCTCACAATATCAAGAGAAAGCGTAAGCATGGTTTTCTGGAGCGTTCCAGCACCAAAAGCGGACGAAAGATCCTGAAGAGAAGAAGGGCTAAAGGTAGAAAACGGTTGAGCGTTTAAGGAAATCCAGCCTGTTTCAAAGGGTTTTTCGTGATGGACGTTTTGTAGTCTCCGCCGGTATAGTGATTTATTATCTTAAAACCGGAGAGGAAATCACAAGACTTGGCATCGCCGTAGGCAAAAAGGTGGGAGGCGCAGTGGTCCGCAACCGTATTAAACGGCTTCTAAGGGAGGCTGCCAATGAGATGCCTGAGCGTTTTCAGTCCGGATACGACTTGGTGCTTATGG
This sequence comes from Nitrospirota bacterium, assembly GCA_027021335.1. Taxonomy (GTDB): domain Bacteria; phylum Nitrospirota; class Thermodesulfovibrionia; order SZUA-242; family SZUA-242; genus JALUUO01. Next base: position 92,883 of record JALUUO010000088.1, on the reverse strand, counting down.
CTAGAAAGCCTATTTGTAACAACACACTTGTACAGATAAAAACCTCACTTATAAATCTTTTCGAACGTATACGGCCTTGAGAACTCTTTTAACAATCCTTATCAAGTTTTATAGGAATTTAATATCTCCGGTTCTTCCGTCAAGCTGTAGGTTTGTGCCGACTTGCTCCGAATATGCAATCGAAGCGATAAACAAGCATGGAGCCGGACATGGAAGCATCCTGGCAGTCAAGCGTCTTCTAAAATGCCACCCGTTTCACGAAGGTGGACACGACCCAGTAAAGTAAGTAACTGCCGGAAATAAACTCCGGTAACTTAAGTAAAAATAAACATAATATAAAGATAAAAATAACTTTTCTTTAAAAAAACAAAAAACTTAATATGGAAAAACGAGCACTTCTTGCAGCAGCCCTCTCACTTGCAGTACTGGTCTTGTGGAGCCGTTTTTTTGCGCCTCCCCCCCGAAATCCTGGCCAACAGATCCAGCAACAGCAGAGGATGAATGAACAGCGACAAGCAGAAGAACAGCCTATATCCAAAGAAGAAAAGCCCCTGTACGAGAAAGACTTGAACGCGCCAGAGGCGCAAGAGGCGTTTCCCTCAGAACAAAATCTGACCGAACAGAAAATTGAGGTAAAAACAGAACTCTACCATGCCGTTTTTACAACTCTCGGAGCTACGGCGATTAAGTGGGATCTGAATAAATATACCGATGACTTCGGAAAACCCATCCGTCTTATACGTCCCGCTTCCGGCGTTCTGCCTCCTATGTCTATAGTAATAAACGACACCCGTGCAGACCTTCCGTCAAAGGTTATCTATAGCACAGATCGGAACTCTGTTGAATTTGACGGGAATAATACTCAAAGCCTGACTTTTACTTACAAGGATAAGTCAGGCCTACTTATCAAAAAAAGCTTTACCTTTTACTTTGATTCGTATCGCATAGATATGGCGGTTACAGTTAAAGGAGCCCCCTCGTATCAACTGGCGATTGGGGACGGCTTCGGCATACCAAACATTAATGCGGCCGCAATGTATACGCACGTTGGACCGTCCCTGTTACAAGGCACGAGCAGGGAAGCCTTCAGTTTGTCAGACCTGGATGAGGGAACCCTTGAGTTTAATCAAGATGTTCGATGGATAGCGCAAGAAGATAAATACTTCACCGCAGCCTTGAAACCCGAATCAGGCAGAGGCGCTGCACAAGTCTGGAAAAACGGCGAAAAACTCGAAATTGCATACACAGTCAATGACGAAGATTCAAAGTTCACGCTTTACGCCGGACCTAAACAGTACGATATGCTAAAACAGGTCGGTCTGCAGGATATTGTGAATTTTGGTTTCTGGTCATTTATAGCCCACCCTCTGTTCTGGTTTCTTAAACTTCTATATAAAGTAACGGGTAATTACGGAGTATCCATAATTCTTATATCTATTCTAACCAGAATTCCTTTTATTCCACTGATGAATAAAAGCCAGAAATCTATGAAGAAAATGCAGGAGCTCAACCCAAAGCTGCAGGAGCTTAAGCAGAAATACAAAAACGACAGCAAGAAGATTCAGACCGAAACGATGAAGCTTTACAAAGAGGCCGGGGTCAACCCAGTAAGCGGTTGCTTGCCGATGGTGCTTCAGATTCCTGTCTTTTTCGCTCTCTATAAAGTGCTTCTTATTTCTATAGAGCTTAGACAGGCTCCGTTTGTTGCCTGGCTTACCGATCTTTCAGCTCCGGATACCTTGTTTGGACACTTTCCCGAGGCAATACCCTTCCTAGGCGGCTCAGCACTGGGTATTCTGCCTATAATTATGGGAGCTACCATGTTTCTTCAGCAAAAACTCACGCCAAACCCTTCATCCGGTCAACAAGCAGCCCAGATGAAAATGATGAAATACCTGCCTATAATCTTTACTTTTATGTTCTTCAATCTCTCTTCAGGACTGGTTCTTTACTGGACAGTCGGAAATATCCTGGGAATCATTCAGCAGTTATTCACAAACCGTAAGGCAGTACCGGCCAGTGCAGAGGCACAATGATACAATCGCCGCCATATCCACGGCTCCGGGCGAAAGTGCGATAGGGATTATTAAGCTAAGCGGGAAACGATCACTCGCTATTCTTCGCAGTATTTTTCATAGTCCCTCAGGCAGTCCCCTCAAGCGGTTCAGATCACACCAACTTTATTACGGACATATAATCGACGAGTCCGGCTCCCCTATTGACGAAGTACTGGCTGTCTATATGCGAGCGCCTAAGACATACACCAGGGAAGATGTGGTGGAGATTCACTGTCACGGTGGAACTTCAGCATTGCAACAAGTGCTTCAGACAGTGCTTGACAGAGGAGCCAGACCGGCTGAACCAGGAGAATTCACTCTGCTGGCTTTTCTAAATGGACGAATAGACCTTACCCAGGCCGAAGCCGTTATGGATGTCATTCAGGCAAAAACCCACAGAAGCCTTATCTCTGCATCGGATCAGCTTGGAGGCAGGTTAGGCAGAACTATCGGGGAGTTTAAAAACAGGCTAATAAGACTTACCGCTCACCTGGAGACTTATATAGATTTTCCAGAGGAGGAAATACCACGGTTCGACTTTGAGAGTTTTTATAACCAGGCAACGTCACTTGCTTGCGAAATCGAAACCCTGATAGAAACTTACAACAAAGGAAGGATACTCCGAGAGGGGGCTACTGTGGCTATCATCGGCCGTCCAAATGTAGGAAAATCATCGCTTCTTAACATGCTTTTGGCCGAAGAGCGGGCGATTGTAACCGATATTCCCGGAACAACCAGGGATACCATCGAGGAAAACATAAGCGTAGACGGGCTTCCCATCCGTCTTATCGATACGGCAGGAATCAGGCAGAGCCATAACCTTGCTGAATCAGAGGGCGTGCGAAGAAGCCGTGAAGCCATGAAAAAAGCGGAACTTGTACTTCTTGTCCTCGATAAGTCAATGCCTTTGCATAATTCCGACCTTGAATTACTCGACCTGCTAAACAGCAGTAAGGCCCTGATAGTTTTGAACAAGACGGATCTTCCCGGTGCCTTTTCATTGGCTTGTTCAGGTCTTCAGTTAACCCATGTTGAGGTTTCTGCACTACATAACAAGGGAACTGCAGATCTGAAATCAGCAATAAGAAGTCTCATAATTAAAGAGAACTCCACAACAGAGGGAACTACAATCACACGTATACGCCACAAAACATCTCTTAAAAAAACGTTACAATGCTTATATGCGTTTATAGACGGCTTGAAGCAGGATAGTGAACCACCTGAAATCCTGTCACTTGACCTTCGTGAAGCGCTGGAAGGTCTAGATAACATACTTGGAGTTACCACGGCAGACGATATTCTGAACGTGATTTTTAAAGACTTCTGTATAGGCAAGTAATCGGGATAGGGAGCCGCTCTAGCGGCCCACAGCGAGGTTACTGGAAAGAGAAAGCCTTCTAATGCGGTAATGATAACAAAAGAAATGTCAAGTGTGTAGACCTGCCCCCCTTTGATTAAGAATATTATGAATTGGCGACTGATAATAGACGGCCGGGCCGGGCCTGCCAGGAACATGGCGGTTGACGAAGCTGTTTCAATATCTGTCAGAAAAAAGCTCTCACCTCCCAGCCTGCGTCTTTATACCTGGTCCGGTCCGGCTGTAACCATAGGTTATTTCCAACAGATTAAGCGTGAGGTAAATGTTGAGCGTTGCAGGCAGAACAATATTGATGTAGTGCGCCGAATAACGGGTGGCCGTGCTGTTGTTCATGGCAGGCAGGAGCTTACATACAGTTTTTCATCGCCTTTTCAATCCCCTTTTTCCTCATTAAACCTGCATGAAACATACAAGCTGCTTAGTAAGGCCTTTATTGCCGGATTTAACAGACTTGGAATAGCTGCTGAAATATCTTCTGTGCGCTCCTCAGGCCGACCTGGAATAAATGCCGGCAGAAACCCTGTCTGCTTTCAGTCATTAAGTTTTGCCGAGGCTGCTGTTGATGGCCGTAAAATTATAGGGAGCGCACAGAAACGCTGGTCAAGCGGTTTGATGCAGCAGGGATCCATACCGCTGGAATTAAACCATGACCATATTTACAGCTTGTTGTCTTTCAGGTCTGAAACTGCAAGAAAACGGGCAATGGCTGCGGCTGGAGAAAAAATGGCAGGGCTTAGAGATTTCGTTCCCGGGCTTTCCTCTGACGAGCTTGCGGCTGCGGTGCAGTATGGTTTTAAAAGCACCTTTGGAGTAAATTTCAGGAAGGAGCGATTAAGTCTTGAAGAAGAGAGAATTGCCGGAGCACTGGAAGTTAAACGCTACGGCAGTGAGACATGGAATTTAAAAAGGTGATGTAAGTTGTTTGCTCAAAAAATAATTTTGGCAATAGTTATATTTTCCGGGATTTAAGCACAATTTCGACCCTTCTGTTTCTGACTCTGTTTTCCGGAGTGGGTGGATACCGTGGTTTATACTGGGCAAAACCAACAGCCGACAACCTGTCTGGTTCTACTCCTTCCTTTTCAAGAAAACCTACTACGGCGGCAGCCCTGGCTGTGGAAAGCTCCCAGTTGGAAGCAAACTTGCCTTGGCTGCTATCCAGGTCGTCTGTATGTCCTTCCACCTGGACTGAATGATGAAGTTGTTTTATTACACCGGCTACAGCCTTAAGAAACAGGGCGGCGTTAGGATGAATATCGGCTGAACCGGCCTCGAAAAAGACGCTGTCAGTCCCAAAAATTCTCACTTCGTTTCGCTCAGCCAGCACTTCCACGTTATTTGCCAAGCCTTGCAGTTCTATAATGCGCTCGATTGTTGGAATAACCCTGCTATCAGCCGTAAGCCTGCTTTCACTGAATCCTACAGACTCTTTTAGGGAAATAAGAATCTCGTTATACAAAAAATCATCCATAGAAGAAAGAGCAAACAGAAGAACAAAAAACGACAGTAGAAGTGTCATTATGTCACCGTAGGTAACCAGCCAGCCGCTGTCGTCGGGATTGTTTTCCCAAAGTTTTTTTATCATTCTATTTTCCCCTGAAAATCATACTGCCGGCGCATGTAGGGCGGCAGATGCGCATTCAGCTTTTTCTCTATAACTCTTGGATTTGTGCCCTGTTGCAGCAGCAAGACACCATCCAGAATTACTCTGCCAAGAAGTATCTCCTCACTGGTTCTTGAGCGCAGTTTTTCAGCTACCGGATAGAAAAAAAGGTTGGCAAGAAGTGCCCCGTAAAAGGTGGTAACCAGAGCCACAGCCATGCCTGAGCCGATCGCCTTTACATTATTGCCTCCGGCGGCTACTGCGCGAAGCATGGCTATAAGACCTATTAACGTGCCTATCAACCCGAAGGCTGGGGCGTAACGGCCCGCTGTACGGAAGATTTTTGCGCCTGCAGAGTGCCGGTCCATCATGAACTCTATCTCTGTTTCAAGCACTTCTCGAATTGTTTCCGGCTCATGTCCGTCAATCACCATTTCAAGCCCAACCCTGAGAAATCTATGCTTGGCAAGTTTGGCGTTTTCTTCAAGGCTGAGAACCGAGTTACGCCGGGCCTTGATGGAAAGGCCGATAATCTGACGGATATAATCAAGGGGACTTTCAACATCAGAACGAAATACATTAAAGAGAATGCCGAAGGTGCGCATCACTTGGGGTAATGGAAAGCTGATGAATGTAGCGGCAAAGGTTCCACCTAATGCGATCATCAAGGCGTGGATATTGAAAAACACAGAGAAACCACCCTGCTGTACTATAGCCGCAAATAAAAGGGCCATGCCTGCTGTAATACCGATAATGGTAGACATGATAAACGCTCTATATCCTTATGTCGGCAGAAGCTTTGGGCGAGTTTACCTGCCTAGTGCAATTTTTACCCGGCTTCTGCTTTCTTAAATCCCCGGGTTGACCGGTTTACGACAGACGACAAGCCGGTTTAATTTGATTTTGATAATGTATTCTTGACAAATAAAATCAAAAAAAGTAAATTATGATAATTTTAGTCAATATAATTCATTCATTCCGTTGGTAAGAGGTGCAAGATTATGATTAATGTGCGAAATCTTACTAAGGCCTATGGCTCGGTTAAGGCCCTCTCCGACGTGACATTCAGCGTTGGAACCGGAGAGGTTATCGGACTTCTCGGACCCAATGGAGCCGGAAAAACCACACTTATGAAAGTCCTGACAGGATACCTGCAGCCGGATTCCGGAACAGCGGTAATAGATGGACTGGATGTGCTTGAATCTCCGATGGAAGTTCAACAAAAGATTGGTTACCTCCCGGAGAACGCCCCCTTGTATCCTGAGCTTACCGTACAGTCTTATTTACAGCTTATAGCGGATTTGCGTGGCATAAATGGAGCCAGACGGCTGGAGTGTATTTCAGAGGCTGTTTACGCCACAGGTCTTGTCGACCGCTTGACCAGACCCATAGGCCAGTTGAGCAAGGGATACCGTCAGAGGGTCGGCCTTGCCCAGGCCATTTTGCATAAGCCCGGGCTGTTGATTCTTGACGAGCCCACAAGCGGACTTGATCCCACCCAAATCATGGAGGTGCGCCGTCTCATCCGGCGTCTTGCCGGTAAAAGCACCGTGCTTCTATCCACGCATATACTTTCCGAGGTGGAAGCCACGTGTGACCGGGTGATCATAATTATGAACGGCAGAATCAAGGCGTATGCCCGCTTATCCGAGCTTTCGACAAAAGCAGGAGCCGTTGTAACCATTTCGGATGCTCCGGGTAATGTTGTTTCCTCGCTTAAAGAAATTCCAGGCGTTGAGAGTGTTGAATCCCTGGCTTCTACGGAGGATGGGCTTAGTTCTTACCGGCTTAAGGGTGGGGCAGGTACCGGTGATATGTGCCCTGAAGTTTATAACCTTGCCTGCCGGAGCGGCTGGCGGCTTACCGAGTTAAAGAACGAGGTCAGAACGTTGGAATCGGTATTCAACGAACTTGCCGTGCAGGAGGGAGGTGTTACGGTATGAGCAGGATGCTTGCGGTTGCACGAAAGGAATTTAACTCCTACTTCGGCTCGCCCATGGCGGCTATTTTTCTGGGCGCCTTTCTTATGGCCACTTTGTTTAGCTTCTTCTGGGTTGAAACCTTTTTTGCCAGAAACATCGCGGATGTGCGTCCACTGTTTCGCTGGATGCCGACTCTGCTTATTTTTCTGGTTGCGGCCCTTACCATGCGCCAGTGGAGCGAAGAACAGAAGATGGGGACACTCGAGGTTCTTCTGACTCTGCCTGTAAGGATAAGCCACTTGGTGCTTGGAAAATACTTGGCGGTTCTAGGTCTTGTGGTTGTGGCATTACTGCTGACCATGGGTTTGCCGGTGACAGCCTCGCTTCTTGGAAATCTGGACTGGGGTCCGGTATTTGGTGGATATCTTGGCGCCGTACTGTTGGCTTCGGCTTATGTTTCGATCGGACTTTTCGTGTCTTCCAGAACCGACAACCAAATCATAGCCCTTATCTCAACCGTTATTTTATGTGGAATTTTCTACCTTATCGGGTCCAGAGAAATAGCCGGACTGGCAGGCAACAGGCCGGGCGAGATTCTTCGGGCCATGGGTACCGGAAGCCGGTTTGAAAGCATTGAACGCGGTGTAATCGATCTAAGGGATATTGTCTATTATGTTTCCATAACAGCTTTTTTTCTGGCTATGAATGTTGTGTTTCTTGATAAAAAACGCTGGAGCACAGGCCAGGCTACAGCGCCTTATAGGCGCGGAGCTATGCTGGCCCTGATACTTTCCGGCTTTAATCTGCTTGCAGTGAACATCTGGATTTTTCCGGCGCACGGGCTTCGTCTTGATCTGACTGAAAACCGGCAGTACAGTGTCTCACCAACTACACGGGATCTTGTTTCGAACCTTACTGAGCCGCTTTTGATTCGTGGCTACTTCAGTGACAAAACACATCCACTTCTTGCTCCTCTGGTGCCGGGCATACGTGATCTTATAAAGGAATACGGGGTCGCCTCAGGCGGTATGATTAAAGTGGAGTTCGTTGATCCTAGAGAAGATGAGGAGCTCGAGGCCGAGGCGAACCAAAACTATGGAATAAAACCGGTGCCGTTTCGTGTTTCAGGCCGTTACGAGGCCTCGGTGGTGAATTCGTATTTCGATATTCTTATAAAGTACGGTGATCAGCATGTGACCTTAGGATTCCGGGATCTTATAGATATTAAGTTGCAGAGGGGCGGTACTCCGGAGGTAAAACTTAGAAATCTTGAATACGATCTTACGCGGTCGATTAAAAAAGTTGTATACGGTTTTCAAAGCGTGGATTCGATCTTCGCAAACATAGACAAAGAAATAAAACTCACAGCCTTTATTACTCCTGATACCCTTCCTGAGGAGCTTTCCGGTCTGCCAAGCGCTATAGAAAAGGTTGCGGGTCAATTCATTAAAGAGTCCGGAGGAAAATTCGTATTCGAGCAGATTAACCCGGATGCCGAGGGAAGCCGTATGGACCGCAGGGCCATTGCGGAGCGTTATGGATTTCAGCCCATGGCGTTTTCCCTGTTTTCGAACAAAACTTTTTATCTGCACCTGTTGCTTCAGGTTGGGGATGATATGCAGAGGATCTATCCTGCTGCGGGCATGTCTGAGGCCGATTTGCGTGACGAAATAGAAGCTGCGCTTAAGCGTGGTGCATCAGGGTTTCTGAAGACCGTTGGTCTTTGGACTCCGCCGCAACCGGCGCAGGATCCTCGTTTTGGAAGACAGCAGGAGGTTTCAAACTATGAGTTTTTTAAACAACAACTAAGGCAGAATTACAACCTAAAGAATCTGGACCTGACTTCCGGAAGAGTGCCTGGGGATATTGACGTCTTGGTGCTGCTTGCGCCTCAAGGCATGACGGACCGCGAGCGCTACGCTGTGGATCAGTATCTTATGCGCGGCGGTGCTGTTGTTGTCGCGGCCGGCAGGTACCGGCTTGCCCCCCAGTCGTTCAGGGGCGGTGGACTTTCTGTTGAACCGGTTAAGGATGGTATTGAAGATATGCTGCTTAACTACGGCGTTGATATTCAGAAGGCCCTGGTTCTGGATAAGCGGAATGAGCCTTTTCCAGTACCGGTTATCCGCCGTATAGGCGCTTTCCAGGTGCGTGAAGTCAGACAGGTGAATTATCCGTTTTTCGTGGATGTGCGGGGCGATGGAATGGCTGCTGAGCACCCGGTTGTTTCCAGTTTGCCGGCTGTAACCATGAACTGGGTATCGCCCATAAAGGTGGATGAAGAGAAAAACCGTGATAGCGATGTATTTGTGCTTCTTCGTTCGAGCCCGGACTCTTGGATCCAGGAGGGGAGCATTAATATACAGCCGGATTTCAGCAGTTCTCCAGGGTCAGGGTTTAAGGTGACGGGAGAAACAAAAGCACGGGCTCTTGCCATCGCCATTACAGGTAGTTTTGACTCTTACTTCAAAGATAAAGAAGTTCCTACCGGTTCGTCAGACACCGAAAAAACCGGCGAAAACTCCGATGTGGAATCTACCAACAAACAGTCTGATGCTCTGCTTGCCACCATAGGGCGCTCGCCCGAGTCTTCGAGGCTTGTTGTGATCGGAAGCGGCGAGTTTATAAACGATGCTATTTTGGGTATATCCCGCAGTACAGGTCAGGACCGTTTTCTTAACAGCCTTCAGTTTTTACAAAACACTGTAGACTGGTCTGTTGAAGATGAAGACCTGTTAAGAATTCGCTCACGGGAATCCCACGCGCGTTTGTTAGAGCCTACCAGCAGGGAGTACCAGACCACCCTGGAAGCCGTAAATTATGCTGTGGCCATTACGGCACTAATTGTGGTGAGCTTTATAGGAGCTTTCCGGCGGCGGCGGGAAAAACCTCTGCAGCTGATTAAAATTAATTAAACCGCGGGAGGTATGAATGTTATGAGTAAACTGAATAGAATTCTTGCGGCTATACTTTTATTTCAAGCAGCCCTTGTCGTCTATGTATACTGGCCAAAACCCCAAGCAAGCGCTGGAGAGCCAAAGCCTTTGTTTGCAGATCTGGAGAAGGGCAGAATTACCAGCCTGACCCTTTTTAGCGAACCTGTATCTAAGGGCGGCAAGAGTTTAGAGTTGATAAAAAACGGAGAATCCTGGACGATTCCCTCCAAGGATAATTACCCGGCTGATAACGATAGGGTCAATGGCCTGCTTGATAAGATTGCCTCTCTTAACACTAAAATTCTTGTTGCAAAAACAAAGTCCAGCCACCGGAGGTTGAAGGTTGCCGAGGATGAATACAATCGCATGGTAGAGATGCGGTATGTATCGGGTGACGAGCCTAAGAGGCTTTATCTCGGTTCCTCACCGGCCTACAGAAAAGTCCATATCCGTAACGGCATTCAAAACGAGGTCTACCTTACAAAAGATATTGCCGCCTGGGAGGTAGGGGCGGAGGTTGCCACATGGATGAACCACAAGTATCTTGATCTGCAGGCGGACAATGTGTCGGCCATTACAATTGAAAACAGCCACGGCAGACTGGAGTTCGAAAAAAGTGGAGACGGCTCCTGGACTTTAAATAGTCTTAAAGATGATGAAAAAATAAATCAGTCTTCCTGGAAAACACTGCTTGGAAAAGCCCTTTCCATTCGCATGATGGAACCCCTTGGCAGGCAGGAGCAGAAATCCTACGCTATGGAGAAGCCGTCTGTCTCTATCGTCATAAAAACCTCGGACGGCTCGGATATAACTCTTAAGGCCGGAGCCAAGGACGAGGAGAAGAACTCCTATGTTGTAAAGTCTTCCGAGTCACCTTTTTACGTGCGTGTGTCCGGATATACGATAGAAGACTTGATTTCCGCCAGGAAGGATAATCTGCTGGAGGTTGTTGACCCTGATTCTGGTGCTGATAAGGCCGAGTGACAGTATATTTATCGTCCATAAGGTGACAATATTCTTAGTTCTTTTATTATCGGCGGCAGTTTTTCTATAACTTTATCAATATCTTCATTGGTGTTATAGCGGCTTATCGAGAAACGTATGGAGCCGTGGATAGCGGTAAACGGTACGCCCATAGCTCTTAGCACATGGCTTGGTTCCAGCGAGCCAGACGAGCATGCGGAACCAGAGGAAGCACAGATTCCGTGCTCATCAAGCCTAAGAAGTATTGCCTCGCCTTCGACAAACTCAAAGCTGATATTTGTTGTGTTTGGCAGGCGGTTTTTTGTGTCACCGTTTACTCTTGCTTGCGGACATTTCTCAAGAAGTGCTTTTTCCAGCCTATCCCTCATTGCCTGCACACGTGTTGCCTCTTCGTCTATATGAGTTTTTGCAATCTCGCATGTTTTGCCCAGCCCTATTATAGACGCCATATTTTCCGTGCCGGCACGTCTGCCGTGTTCCTGATGTCCGCCGAAGATGTAAGGAACAAATCTTGTGCCTTTTCTTACGTAAAGAGCGCCTACGCCTTTAGGCGCGTGAAGCTTATGTCCTGATATGGCAAGCATATCCACCGGCAATTCCTTTACATTTATCGGAAGTTTACCTATGGCCTGAACAGCGTCCGTATGAAAAATAATTCCCCGGTCTCTAAGTGCGGCGCCGAGTTCAGCGATAGGAAACAATACCCCTGTTTCATTATTGGCGTACATGATAGATACTACGGCGACGTCATCATCAATTGCTTTGAAGAAGGCATCCATGTCGAGTTGTCCAAGATTGTTTACAGGTAAAAAGGTGACACGATACCCCTTTCTCGCCAGGTGTTTAGAGAAATTCAGGACGGCTGGATGTTCAACCGACGAGGTGACAATATGTCTTTTATCCCGCCTGGAATCAACAGCACTCATTATTGCTGTGTTGTCGCTTTCTGTGCCGCAGCTGGTGAAGATTATCTCACCAGGTTCCGCTCCTATCAGAGCAGCGACCCGTTCTCTGGCTTCCTCCAGTTTTTTGTGAAGCTGCCCTCCAAAGGTATGCATACTGGATGGGTTTCCATAGAACTCCTTTAGGTAGGGGAGCATTTCATCCAGAACTTCCGGCGCTATGGCGGTTGTTGCGTTATTGTCTAGATATACAGGTTTTTCTTTCATTCAGCCTCCACTACAATATCCGGAACTACAAGTGTTCTCAGCTTTTGCTCGATATCTTTTAGTGTGACGGCGGCCATCTTGCAATCTGTGCACATAGCTCTAAGCGCTATTATTACCTTATTGCCGTCTATGTCGATAAGCTCAAGATCTCCACCGTCAGCCTGAAGGCGTGGACGTATTTCCTTTTCTATTACATCCTGGATAAGCGCTATTTTCTGGAGATTGGTGAGTTTTTTGGGCTTGATGGGCGGTTTTGGTTTTTCTGCCGGAAACCACATATCTTTGAGAATTTCCTCTATTTTGGGGATACAAGAGCCGCAGCCGCCTCCTGCTTTTGTGTAATAGGTGACCTCTTCTGCGGTTGTGAGGTGGTTTTCGGCCGCCACCCTTCTTATAGTATCTTCATAAACATCGAAGCACTCGCAGACAAGACCTTCTTTTTTCTCAACGGATTTTTTATCTTCCCCCCTGTAATCGGCTATTGCTGCCTCCAATGCCTCCATTCCCATTACGGAGCAGTGCATCTTTTCTTTTGGCAACCCGCCAAGGTATTCGGCAATATCCTGGTTTGTTACCTTGAGTGCTTCGTCTATGGTTCTGTCTTTTATTAACTCGGTCAGGGCTGTCGAGCTTGCAATGGCTGAGGCGCATCCAAAAGTCTGGAACTTTGCGTCGATAATTCTGTCTGTGGCCTTATCCACTTTGAGAGTGAGTTTTAAGGCGTCACCGCAGACCATGCTTCCGACTTCGCCGACGGCATCCGGATTCTCCACTTCTCCCACATTTTTAGGATGCAGGAAAAAATCTTTTACTTTTTTAGTATACTCCCACATATTATTCTAGCGCTCCTGCCTGTTTCTTTTAGGCTTCTTACATAAAAGATAACACAAAAAATCAAGCAGAGCCATACGAGTAGCTTCAGCGAGAAAATACATCTTGGCCAAGAGCTTTCCTGCACTCCTGTTCAAGGGCTGTTTTGTCGATTCCGGAGTCTATAAAATCCCACGGCAGATGCTCTTGAAACGATCTTCTCCTGTGGGCGTAAATATCCGGGTTGATTCCGGCCTGCATTGATGCTTTTCGCCAGTCGCCGCTTTTCCCTTTACTTTCGGCTATTGCTTCTACGGCTTTTGAAACCCTGCGGTCACCTTTTGAAAGAAACGCCTCAAGACAGGAAGTTCTGGGCGGATCATGCACAATTGTAACCCCGGATACGCCTTTAAGCAGTTTTTTGATGCGCGCCAGCTTTTTCTTAAGTTTTTTCTCTTCATCCATGGCCAACCACTGAAATGGCGTAAAGGGTTTAGGGACAAAACAGCTTATGGATAAAACAACGGTTCCTCCCTTTCGAATATTTCTGATTTTTACGGTAAGCTTTGCAATTGCATCAACGTCATATTCGGTTTCGGTCGGAAGTCCTATCATGAAATACAGGCGGAGCTGGTATACTCCATATGCAAGGACCAGATCTGCGGTTTCAAGTATATCTTTTTCTGTAAGATGCTTTTTAATGACACTGCGCATGCGTTCTGATCCGGCTTCCGGCGCAATTGAAAGACTTTTTTGGCCTTTATCGCCCAAGATTTTTATCAGTTTTCTGCTTCTGCCCCAGGCACGAAGGGATGAGATCGAAAAGTTCACTGTGCCGAAGCGTATTAAATCATCGATCCCCTGGTAGTCTGACATGGAGGGCCCCACAAGTCCGATTTTTGGAAACCGCTTGGAAGCCTCCTGTATCATATCATTTAAAACCTTTCTGTTGCGGAACCTGACCGGCCGGTAGACGTGCGATGCAACGCAAAACCTGCATGACCAGGGACAGCCCCGCATTGCCTCGATAAGACACATCTGTGAAAACTCAGCATCTTTTGTGCTTATAATGCTTACAAGCCGGCTTTTGTCAAGGTCTGCGGGCGAGCCTTTCTTTATCAGCCTGGGTGCTTCTTTAATCGGTGTTTTATAAAGAAATGCGTTGTTGCCTTTATCGTTATGGGTTTCGTAAATATCTTGGTAGAGTGAGGGCACGTATATCCCTTCTATAGCGGATAGTTCGGAAAGCAGTAAACGCCGTTGCAGCCCGGCTGAGTCAAGGGATGCCAGGAAGAGTGAAAGGCTTTTTTCTGCTTCACCTATAAAGATAACATCGAAGAAGTCCGCCACTGGCTCGGGATTGTAAGCTGTGCATATCCCCCCCAGAATCAGCAGCGGGTGATGTTCCGTCCGGTTGGTGGCTCGTCTTGGAACTCCGGCCAGGTCAAGGATTCGAATGATATTGGGATAATCGTTTTCATATGAAACCGAAAAGGCGACTACATGAAAATCGTTAAGCGGCCGTTGCGACTCCATGCTTATAATCGGAGATGAAGCGCGTCGGTATTCTTCAAAATCACTATTGTCAGGCAGAAAAATACGTTCGCAAACCACATTGTCATGCGAGTTCAGAAAGCCGTATATACCTTGAAAACCCAGGTTAGACATGCCGACCCGGTAGGTGTTTGGGTATGCAAGGGCGATATTGATTCGTCCGCCCGGGTCCTTGAAAACTGTGCCGGACTCGCGTTTGAGAATAGCCTGGATTTTGTTTTTAAGCTTGCGGCTCATGGCATATTCAAAGCCGGTTGCATGTGGCAGACAGCTTTTTAACCTTTACTTACAAGTCGTTATGTTAAAGCACATAACTATGGATCAGATCCCGGACAGGTGGCATTGTCTTTTCGTTGTGTCGCATAAAGTGAACTGGACCTTTAGCGTAAGGAACGACTCGAAAAAGTGACAATATGATCACTCAAAACTCAGGCGCCCTCCATCCGTCTTTAGAAGTTCAAACAGGTACGCTCACATCTTCTCCGGAGCCTGAACACCGAGTATCGTAAGCCCTTCGTGAAGAACGATCTCGACAGCCCTGGCAAGTGTCATCCTGGCAAGGGCCTGCTCGCGGTCGTCCTCCACCAGGATACGGTGTTTTCGGTAATACGAATGAAAAAGCCCGGCAAGCTCCTGAAGATAGAATGTTATTCTATGAGGCTCGTAGGCTCGCGCAGCAGCTTCAAAGATCATTGGATAGGTGCAAAGCTTCCTTATCAACCCCAGTTCTTCAGGCTCTGTAAGGCGTGAGACATCTATGTCCTGCATGTTGTTGCGATCCACGTTGCTGAAGCCCTTGGCCGGGGCCTGTCTAAATATACTGTTTATGCGTGCGTGCGCATACTGCACGTAAAAAACCGGATTTTCAGACGACTGCTGCTTGGCTGTCTCGATATCGAAGTCCAGGTGGCTATCTGAACGCCGAGTAAGAAATATAAACTTGGTTATATCAGCGCCGACCTCATCCACAACCTCACGTAGTGTTATAAACTCACCCGAACGTTTGGACATCTTAACAGGCAGCCCCTTTCTGAGCAGACTTACAATCTGCACCAGGATAACCTGGAATCTATCCTTATCGTAACCAAACGCCTGCAAAACAGCGCTGATTCGGGCAATATATCCGTGATGGTCAGCTCCCCAGATATCTATTATATAGTCATAACCACGATCGAGCTTGTCCTTGTGATATGCAATGTCCGAGGCGAAATATGTGTACTCACCATCCTGTTTGACCACGACACGATCCTTGTCATCATCTTGAAAAGAACTTGATTTGAACCATAAAGCCCGGTCATGTTCGTAAAGATATCCCTTTTCTTTTAGTGCATCCAGAGCATTTTGCACCTCGTTAGCCGCATACAAAGACTTTTCGCTCTTCCAACTATCAAATCGGATTCCAAAATTCTCGAGATCCGTCTTGATCTCGGCCAGCATACGCCTATATGACCAGTCCGTAATATCCTCTCCGCACTTATCAAATGGAACATCCAGGTATTTCTTTCCTATTTCGGCTATGAGCGCCTCTGCTGCCTCGCCTATATAGTCACCTTGATAGGCGTTTTCCGGAAGCTCAATTTTTGAACCCAAGACCTGTTGGTAGCGCACATAGACAGAAAGACCCAACAGTCCCACCTGGCGGCCGGCATCGTTGATGTAGAATTCGCGTTCGACCTTATATCCCGCAGCCTCCAATAGGTTTGAAAGGGCAAGTCCGACAGCCGCCCCCCTGCCGTGCCCGATATGAAGCGGGCCGGTCGGGTTCGCAGAGACAAACTCAACCTGCACCCTTCTGCCCTCACCAATGTTGCGCCTAAGATACAAGCGGTCTTTGTGAAGGATTTTATATAGGTTTTCATGCCAGAAAGCATTGCTAAAGCGGAAGTTTATAAAGCCGGGTCCGGCTATCTGAACAGATTCGAAAAGATCAGAAGAGTTCCCGGTGATTTCTTCAACAATCTCTTCAGCGATCCGGCGGGGTGCTCTCTTAAGAGGCCTGGCCAGAAGCATGGCCAGATTTGTTGCCAAATCACCGTGGGCTTCATTTTTTGGCGCTTCCACCTCGAAACGGGGAAGCTCGCTTATTTCCCACTTTGTTTTAAGAAGCGTCTCGACAGCCCCAAGTATTGCATTTTCTACCGTATGCTTCATATCGACCTAATGCCTGAAAGCCCGTTGACCGGTAAAAACCATGGCAACTTTGGGATCTGCCTCGTTACATGCCTCTATAGATTCGAAGTCCCGCTCTGATCCACCCGGATGCACTATAGCCGATACCCCTTCTTTTATGCCCACATCAACACCATCCCTGAACGGGAAAAAGGCGTCGGACACCATGACAGAACCGATAAGTCCGCCATGATTTTGTTTCGTCTCCTGATCTATCTCATCAAGGCTACCTCTGTCTCTCTTGCCCTGAGCCGCTTCAAGTTCAAAAGCTTTATAAGGAATACCGTACTTTTTAAAACAAAGAGCATCTGAGTATTTAGTATAGGCCTTAAGCACTGCTATTTCGGCCACTCCTACCCGGTCCTGTTCACCTGTGCCTATGCCGACAGTTACTCCGTCTTTCACATAAATCACGGAGTTCGATGTAACCCCCTGCTCAACAGACCACCCAAACAGCATATCGTCGTATTCCCGGTCAGTAGGCATTCGCTCGGTTTTATATTTTTTCCCTTTGGACACAGTCTCGGCCGGCATAAAATCATCTCTGCCCAGAATCCTGTTAAGAGGTGACTGCTGTACAATAATTCCGCCATCTATCAAACTCTTAAAATCCAAAAATCGCTTTGTGGCATACTCTCTGAGCCTGTCGATCCGACTGATCTTTATAATTCTAAGATTTTTACGCTTTATCAGAATATCCACCACGCCTTCCTCAAATTCAGGCGCCGCCACAACCTCAAGATAATTTTCTGCTGCCAGTTTGGCAGTGTTTTTATCCATCGGGCGGTTGACGATGAGAGCACCCCCAAAAGCCGCGATACGGTCAGCCATATTGGCACGGCTGAATGCTTCTACAAGATCGTCCGCCTGCGCTGCGCCGCATGGATTGTTATGTTTGAGAATAACAGCAGCAGGCTTGCCGGTTAGGTATTTTAAAATATTAAGACCATTGTCAATATCCGTCAGGTTGGTTTTGCCAGGATGCTTGCCGGCCTGGATCATATCATTTTCGTTTATCGCACTTACAAGACCGCTTCCCGGCGCAATGAACTTGCAATCTCCAAGCTGCAAATTACCACCAACCAACTCATACAGAGCCGCTTCCTGCCCGGGATTTTCACCATAACGAAGCCCCTTTTCTATCAATTCTCCTGTACCGGCGTCAGGAAGTTTCCAAACTCTCTTCCTGTAGATAAGCAGCTGTTCACCAAAGGATATTGACATCTCGTCAGGAAAATGATCATCCATCATGGTTTTATACATTTTTTTTAAGTCCGACATAGTATCCTCCATTTTAGGGATTTTAGGCTGTAAGTTGAAGACTTGAGATTGACGTACAGCGTGAGTGTATTGTAAAAATTCAAATGATAAAGCTTAAACCGAGATCTTTGTTAAAACAGTTTATGGCCGGCAATTATTATCCGGCTCCTCTGCCTAAAAGAACAACAGGTATTGTTTTCAAGAATATTTTACAGTCAAGAAGCAGGCTCCAATTATCGATGTACTGCAGGTCCAGCTTGATCCAGTCTTTAAAACCTATTTTGTTTCTACCGCTGATTTGCCACAGACACGTAAGGCCGGGTTTCATACTCAACCTGCGTCTCTGCCAGCGTTCATACTGTTCAACTTCGCCGGGCAAAGGAGGCCTCGGACCGACTATACTCATATCCCCCTTTAACACATTCCATAGCTGTAAAAGCTCATCGATGCTTGATCTCCTCAAAAACCTTCCCAAAGGTGTTATTCGTGGATCGTTCTTCATTTTGAAGACCGGACCATCCATCTCATTTCTTTCAAGAAGCGCTCTCTTTCTCTTCTCAGCATCTTTGTACATGGATCTGAATTTATAAAGTATGAACTTTCGGCCATGCAGACCTATACGTTCCTGCTTGAATAAAACAGGCCCGGGCGATGTAACCTTGACCAGAACAGCAGTTACAAGTAGCAAAGGTGAAAGAAAAACCAGCAGCAAAAAGGATATAAGTAAATCAAGCGCCCTTTTTACGGTCAACATGAACTCATCCGTGGGAACCGTCGTAAATGTCAAAAACGGAATGCCATGCAACTCATCAAGCTGAACCCTTGAAACAATATGCGGAAAGAAGTTCAGTATAACCCTCGCATTAATTCCTTCATCTTCCAGAAGCAAAAACAGGTCTTCAAGCTCATCAAGCATGCTTTTTGGCAGGCAGAACATAACTTCGTCTACAGGTTGTTTGTGTATAATTTGAGGAATCTCGTTGATACTTCCCAGTATAGGGTAGCCAAATAACGTTCCGGAAGTCCTACTATCACTGGCAACACCAACTAAATTGAGGCCCCATGTCTTGTGATTCTCGATAATTTCAACCAGCTCCTTGCCCTTCTCATCCGTACAGACCAGCAGTATATTTTTATAGTTGTAATCCTGGCTTCTTACATAATTCGCTATCAAGCGCACTGTTGCACGCCACAAAAACAGAAGAAAAATGTTCGAAAGCCCAAATACAACAACCATTAAACGACTTATAAACTCTACCTTCAGGCCGAAAAGGGCTGTATTTAGAACCAAACCTCCTAAAACAGCCGCTTTGGTAATAGTCCATAACTCGCTTCTAATAGGCCTAAACCTCTGCGACTTATACAGCCCGAAGTAAGATAACAAGATCGACCATACAGGCAGAATGATTAAAAAGACAAAACGGTAGCGCTCAAAAGGAAAGACAGAGCCGTCACCGCCGGCCAATGTAGCACGTATAGAGTAGGCCAGGTAAAAAGAGGCGCTTGTTGCCAGCATATCACCGGCATAAAGACCCCACTTGACCAGCCTGAAATGTTGCCTAAACATTTAATTAACTAATTCTCCAAAACAGGGCCTTTTTACTTTTTACTGAACAACTGTTCAGCAGCTAGAGATGCCTCAAGTTCCGCCTGTTGTACCCATTGGTGGTGTTCCACCGCCAAGTCCGGCAGAGGAGTTGCAACAGGAAAATGAGGATATCTTTTTTCTTACATTGGAACTGCCACACTTTGTACAGACGGAACCTTTTTCATCGGCTTTCATGCTTTGAAGCACAGAAAAGTTGTTATTACAGTCTTCGCATTTATATTCATAGACAGGCATATTTACACCTCCAGGCAAAATAGTTTTTTAGAATTAACTACAGCAGCAAGTTAGATATTTTTAATTTAGGCTGAAGACAGAAAGCCTGATGAGTCGCGCAGGAATTTGCGCATAGCGCATAGTATTATTGGTTTAGATAATATTTTTCTACTAAAACAGCCTTCAACCTAAACATCTAGGTAGTTTTTATTATAACTGTTTATACTTCCAGGATTCCAGTATTCTATTCTGCAAGTCCAGAACAAGGTTAAGCCGGTTTTTTAAAACTTTATATCCATATATTTATGATTGAAAGACAGATTGAGCAGGAAAGCCACTAAAACTTAATCATATCAACTGCTTCATAACTAAACAGACCCAGGTAAAGATTCTATCTTTTTCACAAACGCTCTTCCTGTAACCGGATAAAAAACCAGTTTAATACCGTAATCCATTCCGGTTAAATCCATGACAATAGGAATTTCATACTGATTTAATATTTTTTTTGCCATCCTGACATTCTGTCCCCCCACATTAAAAGTATTTTCGCATCCATTAATCACCCTGCATCCCCCGAATATTTTTGCTTTTAGGCGGCGTGTACTGGCTCCCAGTTTTAGGGTTTCAGCAACCAGTTTTTTTATAGATTCAGAGCCGCAATATGCAGGGTCTTTTATATTGGTACTAATTTGCGGCAGAAGGAAATGGTTCATCCCTCCTATCTTTAACCGTTCATCCCAAAGACAGACAGAAACGCAAGAACCAAGAATCGTCTCTAAAATCGAAGGTCCGCTGGAGACAACAATATCACCTACATTTAGTATCGTTTTTTTCAATAGTCTTTAAGTTGTATTCAATCGGTCTCAACTTAGGTTATTTTACTCCTATAAAATATCTTTTGATTATAGACTGTCCATCCGAAGAAACCGTCCAGTCTAAAAATTCCTTGGTTGCCGGATTCGGTTCACCGTTGGTAATAAGATAAATGGGACTGGTAATAGGATATTCCGGATTACTGACAGAGGCGATCTGTCCGTCCACATCAACTTTTTTTACTCGTTTGGACATTGTTTGTCCGTTGCCAAGAGCAAAACTCAGAGGCCCAATGCCTCCCTTATCTTTGGCTATCTTGTCAAGCAGGTCAGAGCCCGCTTGAAGGCTCAGAATATTTTTCCCTGAAAACCTTTGTCTTACCTCATCTGAATACGGCACTCCTTCAAGCACAGTATCACTGAAAATATTCCTGTTTGCAGACCGGGGCTTGACCAGGTAAACCGTGATCGGAAGATCAGGGCCTCCAAGGTCTTTCCAGTTGACAGTCACTCCAACAAATATATTTTTCAACTGACTTATGGATAGATCGGTTACCGGGTTTTCAGTATTAACCCAGACAGCAATAACATCCTTTCCTATAAGGTGTGGTTTTACACCTTGATCCAAAATTTCAGGCTTTACCTCCCCATCCACACCTCCCAAATCAACCTCGCCTGCTGCAACGGCTCTTTCCCCAGCACCGCTTTCGGACTTGGTATTTATCTCAAAGCCTGCATGAGAATAGGTTACCGCAGCATCTTCCATGAATCTTCCAACGGTTGATGAACCAACATATTTGATTTTGTATTCTGCCGAAGCTGAAGATCCGGTAAAGCCTAAAATCAGAAAAAGTGTAATTATATTCAGCGCAATCGTCAGCTTATAGTTTTTCATATTTCCGGGTATACTTACTTTACAAGCAGTCCGAGTTTATGTATCTCTTCTATCAATGCTATCTTATCTACAGGCTTTACAATATACGATGTAGCACCACCTTTGTTGTATGCCTCGAAAACATTTACCGGGTCTCCAAGTACTGTCATCATCAGAATTTTCACCTCATCCGGGCCCTTTATAGCTCTTACCTTTTCTTTTTCACGAATTTCCTTCAGCGCTTGATGACCGTCTTTATTCGGCATCAATATATCCAGGCAGATAAGATCATACGGTCTGTTTTCTTCATGGGCCATAGTAAAAGCCAGCACAGCTTCTTCTCCGTCAACTGCAACATCACATTCTCCATAGATAGAGAGAATCGACAACAATAATTTGCGAGTAATAAACTCATCTTCCACAACTAAAATTCTCATAACACACCCCCATTTTTAGAGCTATACGGCCGGGTTAAAAAACATCTCTCCACTCATCCACGCTGAAACACGGGCAAAGAATTCATAACACTATCCAGTTCACGCATAATATCATTATGGGCATAAGATATTTTTTCAAACATACCGTTTCTAGCCATAAATTCCGCCTGAATTGCCGCCTCCCTTAGCAAGCCGGCCCCAATACTGCCGGCCACACTTTTTAATGAATGAGCCTCTCTTTCAAAAAGCACTATATCGTTGTTTTCCACAGATTTCTTAAATGCCTCACGCCGCCTTGGAAGGTCTTCAATAAAGGCTTCCCATATCTGTTCCAGAAGCTCCTCGTCTCCATCCAAAAGCGCAAGGGCTCCATCTCTGTCGATCACCTCATTCTTGCCACTTGACTGTACAGGCTCAGAGGGCTGCTCCTGCACAGTATCCGGGAAATATTTCTCTATAACTTCAAAAAGCTCCCTTTTCCTGAGTGGCTTTGGTAAATAGTCATCCATACCTGCCTCGATACAGCGCTCACGATCACCTTTCATAGCATGTGCCGTAAGCGCAATAACAGTAATATGTCTTTCAGTGCCACTTTCCTGCTCGCGTATGATCCTGACAGCTTCGTATCCATCCATCTCCGGCATCTGGATATCCATAAAAACAAGATCATAGTCTTGTTGCCCGATCATATCGAGCGCAGCCCGGCCGTTTGAAGCGATAGTAACCCTATGACCAGCCCCCTGAAGCAGGCCGGCCGTAAGACGCTGATTAACAAGATTGTCTTCGGCCACCAAAATATCAAGGCTTTTTTTACTTATCTGCAAAATATCTTGTGCATGTTCAGACTCTGCCGCCTTCTCATCCTCTGTCTCATGCAGAAGACCGAAATGTGCGGTAAAGAAGAAAGTACTTCCCTTGCCGACCTCACTTTCGACCCATATTTTCCCATTCATCATGCCCACAAGTTGAAAGCATAAAGAAAGGCCCAGTCCGTTTCCACCATATTTACGCGTACTGGAAGAGTCCGCCTGTGTAAAAACATCAAATATCATTGTTTGATAATCCTTGGCAATACCTATTCCTGTATCAGTCACTCTGAAAAGCAGAGCAACTTCTTCACAGGTTCGTTCCTGAAGACTCACATGAACAGAGATTCCGCCCTTGTCGGTAAACTTAACTGCATTTTCCATCAGCTTATTTAGAACCTGCTTAAGCAGCCCGGCATCACCCACAACAGAAACAGGCAGTTCAGGTGCCAGATCGTAGTTCAATTCAAGTCCCTTCTTAAGTGATTCCACTTCACCGGCCTTCATGACCTCTTCTATACAGTCTCTTAGTACAAAAACCGATTCTTCCACTTCAAATTTACCCGCTTCAATCTTGGATAAATCCAGGATATCATTGATTATCATCATAAGAGAATCAGCTGAATCCTTCAGCATCTCCATATACTCACGTTGCTCTCCGGTCATACCGGTTTCCATTAGAAGCTCAGCCATGCCTATAACACCGTTCATAGGTGTGTTTATCTCGTGGCTCATGTTTGCCAAAAACTCGCTTTTTGCCCGGCTGGCTGCCTCGGCCGCGATATTGGCCTGAAGAAGCTCTTCAGTACGCTCATAAACCATGGATTCCAGGTGATCGGTATGTTCTTGCAGTTCTCCTGCCATCTGATTAAAAGCTAACTCAAGATCACCAAGCTCGTTGTTGCGCTCTACAGGCACACGCGTCGAAAAATCACCCTGACGCAAACGATGGGCAGCATTTGCCAAAGCCGTAACAGGGCGGCTCAGGTACGAGGCCATGACAAGTGCCGTTAACAGGGCTATTATTCCGACACCAACTATCAATACAATAATCACCACGGTAAAGTCTTCAGCCTTAGCTGAAAAAACCGATCGATCAAATTCCAACCCTAACAACCAACTTCTTCGCGCTCTGCTTGGAAACAGCTTAACCTCTGTAAAAAACATAGAACTGTCTCCGCTTCGAACGTTGGTCTCTCCACTATCCACGGCATTTCTTAATTGCGGCCAATCTTCATAAATATTAGCTCCCTGCCTGCCCCACCGTTTGGAAGGGTCCGGATGATAAAAATATCTGCCGGATAAGTCGGCAAGCAACAGTGAACCCATTGGCTTAATACGGTCTATGTGTTCTATCAGCTCAAGCGGTGTTTTATTAATAACGACCACGGCCTGTACCAGTCCATCAACCCATACAGGAGCAGCTATCCTCAACATTGGGTCATCGTACAACATAACACCATTTTCAACATTCAGATCCATGGACGAAACATAGCTTTCACCATTTCTAAGTTTAAGCGCTTCTTTAAAATAGTATCTTTCAGATTTATCCTGCAGTTGATGCTCGGGTACAACCTGTGCCGTTCCATTTAAGGAGTTCACCCTGATCCACTCGTGGCCGGACGTATCAAGCAGCCGTACTTGCCTGACGTCATAATGAGACTCGGCATATGCTGTAAAAAGAGCTTGGACATCTTCTTTCGAGCTGTTCATTGTCACTTCGTCCGCCGAAGGTTTCTGGGCATCACGGTCTTTTATCAAATCCAAAACCTGGTAGGTACGTGCCAACATCAAGGCTTCACTTGGTAACTTATTGATATATCTCTGAACATCGCTCTGCACCTGACGCAAAATGTTAATACCGTTTTCATATGCATCCTTTTCAAACTGAACTTCAGACCTGCGAATTAGCAGTCCGCCCATCAAAATAGTTGGCAAAATCGATATGGCCATGAGTATCAAAATATACTGATTGCGAAGGGAAGAACGGCTGACATAGTTCTCAGCACTATTAAAGTTCTTTAGTTCGGGCTGTTTCATTTACCTGCACCGTTTGGAAACAGTCTATCTATGAGATCCAGTACATCCTTTTTCTTAAGGGGCTTTGATAAGTATTCGTCCATTCCGGCGTTTATGCAACGCTCCCTGTCGCCCTTCATAACATGCGCCGTAAGTGCAATTACCGGAATACGCTCTTCCGTCCCTTTCTCACGTTCCCGTATGATGCGAGTTGCCTGGTATCCATCCATCTCCGGCATCTGCACATCCATAAAAACAAGATCAAATTGTTTACTTTCTATTTCATCAACAGCCACCCTGCCGTTTGAGGCTATGGTCACACTATGGCCCGCTTTTTGAAGCAGGGCGGTAGCAAGTTTCTGATTCACAAAATTGTCTTCAGCAACAAGAATATTAAGACCCGGCTTTTTTTCTTCAGCGCTATCCGCCTCTTTAGCATCAACCTGCCGGGCCTCGGAAGCGGCTTCATGAACAAGGCCAAAACTTGCAGTGAAATGAAAAGAGCTTCCATTTCCAGGTTTACTCTCAACCCATATTTCCCCTTTCATCATCTGCACCAAACGGGAGCATATCGAGAGGCCAAGTCCTGTTCCTCCGTACTTGCGCGTTGTGGAAGAGTCAGCCTGCGTGAAAATATCGAATATCTTCCGCTGATGTTCTTCAGGAATGCCTATCCCTGTATCAGCTACGCTGAAATGAAGGGTAATCCACCCGGCACCACACTCCTGCCTGCTCACACAGATCGACACACTGCCTTTTTCGGTGAATTTCACAGCATTGCCTACAAGGTTAATCAAGACCTGCTTGACAGATCCTTGATCGCCCACAATCGAGTCAGGCACATCAGAAGCTATATCAGTTGTAAGTTGCAGCCCCTTTTTTGATGCACTAACCGCACCTATAACCAAAACATCCTTTATACAGTCACGAAGTTTGAAAGCGGAGGTATCCAGTTCAAATTTTCCAGCTTCGATTTTGGAAAGATCTAAAATATCGTTGATAATAGATAAAAGAGAGTCGGCAGATCCCTTTAGCATCTCCACATACTCTCTCTGCTCTCCGGTCAGTTCGGTCTCCATCAACAAGTCGGTAATACCGATAATACCGTTCATCGGCGTACGTATCTCATGACTCATGTTGGCCAAAAATTCACTTTTTGCCCGGCTGGAAGCCTCGGCCGAGTGCCTGGCTTTCAAGAGTTCGACCTCAAACCTCTTACGCTCAGTGACATCCGTGTTCGATCCGGCGAGCCTGATGGGACTGCCTTTTGCGTCACGCAACACCAGCCCTCGGCTCTGAACCCATATGTAGTCTTCCTGCTTCGTTTGAAGACGATACTCTACAGAAAATGAATCGAGTTCTCCCTGCATGCCGCCAATCCAAGCATCAAGAGCGCCTCCCAAATCGTCAGGATGTATTAACTTATGAAAACCGACAAAGTTATTCTTGATCTCATGCTCCTTATATCCAATCATTTCGAGCCAGCGTGGTGATAAGTAAAACTCTCCTGTCAATAGGTTCCAGTCCCAGATTCCGTCTCTGGTACCACGCATGATCAGGCTTAACCTCGCCTCACTAACTCTCAATGCTTCGATCGTCAGCTGTCGCTCGATCGCGTAACGTATGGATCTTGCCAGCATTAAGCCATCCAGTTCGTTCTTAACCAGGTAATCCTGCGCACCCTGTCTTACAACCTGGAAGGCGTGAGCATCAACATTCTGGTCGGTAATCACTATTACCGGAACATGAGGAAATTGAGTCTGAAAAACGCCTATCATGTCATGTTGCGGAATATCCGCCATCGAAAGCTCCAGAATTACAACGCCAAAACCGCCCTCAGAAAGATACTCCAACCCTTTAGATACCTTGTCGCTAAAAACAAGCTCAAAGCTCTGGTTGGTTACTTCTGAAAGCATACGGCTCAGTAGAGATGCATCCCCCGGATTATCCTCTATGATCAAAACTTTTATGGTAGGTAAATCACTCATGATATCAATTAGTTAAAAATAATTCAGAGTTAAAAACAGTTCAAAGTTTTTTTCATTTATCGTCAAATACACAAGGCGACTTTAACTGAATTTGAGCAATTTATCACAAAAAACAGCATCCTCCCACCATAAAACAGCGCGTATTTGATAGAATTACAACTCTTAACATGGCACGACAGAAGGTAAAATTATGTTAATTAAAAAATATTTTAAACTTGATGAGCTTGGAACAAGTGTTAAGCAGGAAGTATTAGCCGGTGTTACGACATTTGTTACTATGGCGTATATTATTATCGTTAACCCTAAAATACTCGAAGCCGCAGGCATTCCATTTGGGCCCTCTATGGTCGCAACTATTATCAGCTCTTTTTTCGGAACTCTGGCAATGGGTGTCTATGCCAAAAGGCCATTCGCAATAGCACCGTATATGGGTGAAAATGCTTTTATAGCATTTACCGTCGTAAAAGTTCTTGGATATAGTTGGCAGACCGCTATAGGGGCGATATTCATTGGAGGTCTCTTTTTTACAATTATAACGGTCCTCAAAATACGTAGTTGGCTGGCAGTATCCATCCCAAAAGACCTCAAAATAGGTTTTGTCGTCGGTATTGGACTGTTTCTCACCTTTATAGGCTTGAACGAAACAGGCATCGTAAGGTTAGGGGTGCATGGCGCTCCGGTACATGTAGGAAACTTAAAGGATCCAACCGTAATACTAGCATTTTCCGGCTTCTTCCTTATCACCATTCTCATGATTAAAAGAGTAAAAGGGGCAATACTGTTAGGGATTCTTGCAGTAACTTTTACCGCATTTTTTATAGGACTGGTTCCAACGCCTGACAACTGGGTCAGTATGCCTCCCAGCATAACTCCTATTTTTTTACAACTAGATATACTAGGAGCGCTGAACTGGGGATTTTTTGCGGTTATTTTAACAGTCTTTGTTATGGACTTTGTAGATACTATGGGGACATTAATAGGATTATCTTACAGGGCTAACCTGCTTGATGAAAATGAAAACCTTCCTGATATTGAGAAACCCATGCTTTGTGATTCTTTAGCTACAATAGTCGCCTCCCTTTTAGGAACAACAACTACCGGAACATATATTGAATCGGCCACAGGAATAGAATCAGGAGGTAGATCTGGATTAACATCAGTTATTACGGCGTTTCTGTTTCTTACGGCTCTTTTTTTTACGCCCTTTCTGACTGTAATTCCCTCATATGCATATGGCCCGGCATTAATAATAGTCGGCATGCTTATGTTATCCCATATTAAAGATATACAATTCGATGACCTGACCGAAGTTATTCCGGCCTTCTGTATCATTATTCTTATGAGTTTCACATATAATATAGGTGTAGGTATGACAGCAGGGTTTGTTATATACCCTTTGGTGAAGTTGTTCTCAGGGAGGGTTAAAGAAGTTTCATTAGGGTTATGGATACTGGCAGCATTATCCATGCTGTTTTTCATATTTTATCCGTATTGATACAATCATGAGATTGAACCTTATATTTATATCCCTTTTCATGCAGCTAATTCTGCTGCCGGCCGTAGTGCATGGCAAGAGTCTGAAAATAAACATTATTTACACCGGAAACATAGAAGGCGAGCTTGAACCATGCGGCTGTTCGCCAAAGACCGATTTTGGAGGCATGCCGAGGACATCCGGCTATCTGAAGAAGCATAAAGATGAACTTTCTCCATATATTTTGTTGGACTCAGGTAACTTCTCAGATAAGAACACGCCACAGGGAAGGTTGAAAACAGAAGCCATGTTGAAAGCCTTCAACCTTATTCAGTATGATGCAGTCGCATTTTCTGAAAAGGAGAAAAGGTTGCCGGAAGTTTTTTTCCGGCAGATTTTAAGTGAATATAAAATACCGGTTGTTTCTAACTTATCATTATATAATCAATCGGTTACAGTAGAACGAGCAGGCTTTAGTATAAATATAAGCACTGCACCGGCAAAACACCGTAAAGATATGCTAAACATCTTACTTACCA
Organism: Nitrospirota bacterium; assembly: GCA_027021335.1. Classification (GTDB taxonomy): domain Bacteria; phylum Nitrospirota; class Thermodesulfovibrionia; order SZUA-242; family SZUA-242; genus JALUUO01. Next base: position 64,270 of record JALUUO010000088.1, on the reverse strand, counting down.
GTCTTTCGGTTTCAGATGCTAAACTTATAAATGGATGGGATGTTATAATTACTTCCTCAGGTGAAATAATTAATGTTCCCTTGCAAACCAATAATACAATTATTGTATCCGGTTACCCTAAAGGGAAAAAGCTGGGCATTTTAACAATCCAAGCAGATAATGCCGGAAGTGTCCTGGGCTTTGAGCACCGTTGGCAATCCCTAGGCAATGACAGCATAGAAGATGAAAGAGTTCGTAGTCTCATGACTGATTATGACACTAAGGTCGCTCAACTGCTAAAGAAGATGGAAAAACCTCTGACAGAAAAAACATATCTCGGCGCCTCAAAATGCGCAGAGTGCCATCAGCCTTTTATGGAAAGTTGGAGAAAAACACGTCATGCCAAGGCATTTTCAAGCCTTGAACAAGCGGGTAAGTCAGCAAATCCTGAGTGCCTGGAATGTCATACCGTCGGGTTTAGGGAAAATGGCGGATTTTCGAGTACCGAGACAACACCCTGGCTCTCAAATGTACAGTGCGAAGCCTGTCACGGACTGGGTATAGAGCACCTGTTAGACTATTCTAAACGAATGAAGCCCGTAACAAAATCTGTCTGCCTGAGGTGTCACACAAAAAGCAGCAGCCCTGATTTTAACTATTCCATTTACCTTAAAAAAATTAAACACTAACTTTTTAAAAGTAAAAACACGGAGGATAAAATGTTGCAGAAAAAAATAGTTGTATTAATGATATCATTTGCCTTATTGCCTATGTTGTTTTCCTGTAAGGCCAGCGAATCCACGCCCCCTGCTATAGAGGGCATTCATACCGTACTGGAAGGAGAAAAGTTTAAATTTGACGGCAAAACTGTTGAAGTAATAGAGTTTATGAGTTTTTACTGTCATACATGTTACGAGTTTGAAAGAGCGATTCCGGTGATAAAGGGAAACTTTCCTAAAAAAATCATATGGAAAATTATCCCTATCTATTGGGGCGAGCACGGATCTCCCAAACCAGGAGAAGCCTACCTTTTGGCGGAAGAGGCAGGAAAAGGCGAGCAGATGAAAAAAGCACTTTTTAGAGCGCAAATGATTGAACAGAAAAATATTGCGGATATTAATGTACTGGAGAGCATCGGCAGTGAAATAGGTCTTGACCATGATTTCGGCCGCAGGCTAAAAGCAGGAGATAAAGCTCAAGAGGCTCAGAAAAACCTGGATATGGCCAAGATATACAAGGTTGACGAAACACCTACTTTAATAATTGCCGGCAATATAATGACAAACCCGCACGCGGTTGATCATAATATTGATTCTTTCAAAAATAATGTTATAACTATTTTAAAGAGTATACTTACTCAGAACAAGTAATCTCGGATTTTGCCGTATTGAGTATTTTCAGCAAGGATAAGGTGGCATGAACTGTCATGCCACCAACTATATCGACAAGGCCTGCAAAAAACAGACAAAAAGCCGGAATATCCCTCTGGGGCTACAGCAATAAAAAGAGTGTTTGATGTTACCCTTGTTAGCTGTTTTGTTCTTCGAACTTCGTGGCTACAGATTCTATTATGTAATTTTCGAGAATATCACCAACTTTTATATCATTGAAGTTCTCTATCGTGATACCACACTCGTAGCCAGTATTAACTTCCTTTGCATCGTCATTGAAACGCTTAAGCGAGCCCAGTTTGCCATCGTAAATTACAACGTTGTCTCGTATAACACGAATTCCAGAGCATTTACGGCTTATTATGCCGTCCAAAACATATGAGCCGGCTATCACTCCAAGGCGGGACACCTGGAATGTCTGCCGTACTTCGGCCCGACCCAGAACTTTTTCGACCAGAGTTGGCGCAAGCATGCCTTCCAGTGCCTGTTTTATATCATCAACAGCCTTATAAATTACATTGTATAACCTTATATCCACCCCTTCTCTTTCCGCCAGATGCCTGGCTTTAAGCTCAGGCCTTACGTTAAAACCTATTATGATGGCGTTAGAGGCTTTGGCGAGCATAACATCACTTTCGGTTATTCCGCCTGTTAGAGCATGAATAATATTTACCTTAACCTCGGGATGTGTGATTTCAAGCAGAGAGTTCTGTACAGCCTCCACGGATCCATGAACATCACCTTTCACCAAGATATTTAGATCCTGAACTTCGCCCTTCTGTATCTGGCTGAAAAGATCCTCTAGCGAGAGTTTCGGCTTATGTAGCATCTCCTTGGCTTTCTGTTTCTCTTCACGGCTCATAGCGATCTGGCGGGCCTTTCTCTCATCATCCAGCACTACAAAGGGATCTCCGGCTGATGGAACACCCGAAATACCCATAACTTCAACCGGAACCGAAGGACCTGCCGAGTCGATCTTTGTACCGGTATCATTGTTTAAGGTCTTCACCTTTCCAAACATAGTTCCTGTAAGAACTACGTCGCCGGTTTTCAGTGTGCCCGTCTGTACAAGCATTGTAGCTACCGGGCCACGTCCACGGTCCAGACGCGCTTCGATTACGGTGCCGCTGGCCGGACGGTCCGGGTTGGCTTTAAGCTCCAGCACATCCGCCTGTAGAAGAACCATTTCGAGCATCTGCTCAATACCGGTATTCTCCTTGGCCGATACCTCGCAGAAGATGGTATTGCCGCCCCACTCCTCTGGGGTGAGGCCGTACTCGGCCAGTTCCGCCTTTACTTTATCCGGGTTGGCTTCAGGTTTATCTACCTTATTGATTGCAACAACAATAGGCACATCTGCCGCCCGAGAATGATCAATAGCCTCTATGGTCTGCGGCATAACACCGTCATCCGCTGCCACAACAAGTATTACGATATCTGTCAGGTTGGCTCCACGCGCCCGCATAGCCGTGAAAGCCGCGTGGCCCGGTGTATCCAAAAATGTTATGTAACGGTCCTTGATAGGAACCCGGTATGCACCTATATGTTGAGTAATACCTCCGGCCTCACCCTCGGTCACACGCGTTTTTCTTATAACATCCAGAAGTGAAGTTTTACCATGGTCAACATGTCCCATAACAGTCACTACCGGTGAGCGGGACTTGAGAGATTCCTCGTCGTCAACAGCCCCTGCAATTATTGTTGCTTCTGTTTCCACAGCCACCGGCTCTATCTTGATGCCAAAGTTCTCTGCAATAAGTTGTGCCGCATCAGCATCCAGAGGCTGGTTTAGCGTAGCCATCTGCCCCAAGTCCATCAGGCTTCTGATGATATCATTAACTTTTTGACCAATAAGTTCGGCAAATTCCTTAACCGTTGTGCCTTCACGGAACCTGATATCCTTTTTTCTAGGGGCTGCTGTGGAGACCGTAGGGCCGTTTTTTTGCTGCTTGGAGCCTTGCTGCGCAAAAGAGGGTCTACGACCTTTGACCGGACGTCTTCGTCCACGTCCCCTGGGAAATGTGGGCTGAAGCCCTGCTCCACTTGAGGATCTTCCCCGTGTCTGTACTTGCTGAAGAGTTTCGAAGGTTTTGCCACTGAATTTCTGGAGTTTTTCTTTAGAAACTTCTTTAGCTAGTTGATTTTTCAATTTTTCCTTCCGAACTTCATCAGCCGTTTTCTCGTTATCGGTCGTCAATTCTTCGACCTGTTCAATATTTTCTTTTTTCAAAGCCGTAGCTGCTGTTGACACCGCTTTTGCCAACGACTCCTGGATTTTCGAAAGGTCTTCGAATTTCTGTGGTGCTTGGTTTTCCATTCTGGCGGCGGCCTGCACTTCGGCCAGCTTGATAACAACCTTCTTTTTTGTTGACTTCTTTTCAGTCTTGGATACAGGTGCCTGTGTGGCAGGCTTTTCTTCAACCTGTTTTTTAACCGCCTTCTTCAGCTGTGTTTTCTCTTCAACTTTCGAAGCCTCAACTTTAGGCGCCTCGGCTTTCGGCGCCTCGACTTCGGGCTTATCTTCTTTTATTTTAGTCTTCTTTTTTCTAACAGGAGCTTGAACGGCTTGAGGTTCGGCCTCTACTTCATAACCTAAAAGAACCCTTTTTACTTTATTAATAAGGTGCTCATCAAGACTTGAAGAATGCGACTTCCCAGTAACACCGAGTTTTTCCAAGGCGGCAAGAATACTCTTATTATCTATCGCCAGTTTTTTTGCAAGTTCATGTACCCGAATTTTTGCCATCTACGCTATTTACCCCACTTACACCTAAACACATTATACTTAGCATTACTTAATCATCACAGATTTAAGCACTGAAACAATTTCAGGCTTGATTTTTCGTCTAAAAGACCGGCTTAAAGCTTTAGCACTGATCCCTTTCAATAAACATTCCTCTGCCGGACATATATAAACTCCACGCCCCGGCAGGCGCATTGCCGGATCAAACACAACTTTTTCGCCGGCCAAAACAAAACGCGCTAATTCGTTCTTGGAACGTTTGCGGCCACAACCTATACAGGTTCTGATCGATGCTTGTAAAACCAAATTGAGTAATGTTATCATTATCTCTCTGTGAATATCAACGATCATCGCTTTAACGGTTTTAAATCTGCTTAACAACGAGGCTTTTTGAGAGGAGGTCATTTTACAATGGCTGTCTGTAGTGTTTGCGGAAAAATGAGAATGGTTGGCAACAATGTGAGTCATGCCAATAACAAGACAAAAAGAGTTTTTAAACCTAACATACATCGTGTAAGGATTTCGTCCGGAAACGGCACCACAAAAAGGGTTTACGCCTGCACACGCTGCATCCGCTCAGGTAAAGTCGTTAAGGGATAAGAGCTTGAGTATCAGGGAAAACAAGTACAAAATTATCGATAAAATAAAGCCTCGCCATGTATTGGTGAGTGTGTTTGATAAGTCGGGCCTTGAAGACCTGGTCAGAGGATTGCTCGAGTTAAATCCAGCGATCGTGTTCTACTCAACCGGTGGAACAGGAAAGAAGATATCAGAAATTCTTGGCGACCACGCCGGAAAAAACTATATGCCTGTCGAGTTGTTCACAGGAGCTCCTGAGATGGAAGGCGGGCTGGTCAAAACCCTTCACCCTAAGATTCACGCCGGCCTTCTTGCTGAAAGAGGCAATCCTGCGCACGAGGACTATCTTGAAAACATTCTTCCTGCAACAAAAGAGGAAATGAACGGTGTTTACTTCGATATTCTGGCAGGCAACCTATATCCCTTTAATGAGGCGGTTAAAAGGGATGGTGCCACCGCGGAGACAGCAAGGGTAAATATCGACATAGGCGGTCCTACCATGATCATGGCTGCCGCCAAGAACTGGCCCAGCGTGGCCGTTCTGAGTTCGCCCAGCCAGTACAAAGAGTTTCTTGCAGAGCTTAAAGCCGGTGATGGAATGATAACGGCCCGTCAGCGATTCCTATTGGCCCAGGACGCTTTTAAAACAATAGGAGTTTATCGCAGTTCTATTGCTGAGTACTTCGGATCTCTCAAGTTCGATAGTGATGTTCTGCCTGACCTTAACCTTAACTAGGAATTAAACGGTTTTCTTACCCGGCGGCTCCATTTTTACAAGCTGAATGCCTGCTTCGGTCAACAGCCTAAGGCCGAGTTCATCAGGGTAGTCGGTGTGATACACAATTCTTTTTATACCCGCGTTTATAATGCTTTTTGCACAATGAGTGCAGGGGCGGACATTTACGTAAATAGAGCCGCCATCGATGCTCACCCCGCTTCTGGCTGCTGAATTAATACAGTTCTGCTCGGAGTGAGACGCCAGACACAGATCGTGACCTGTTCCTGAAGCCAGACCCTCCCGATCCTTGTTGCAATATCCAAGCTCATCACAACTCCTAACCCCGCTTGGCGCTCCATTATATCCTGTAGCTACAATCCGGTTGTTCACCGTAACGATAGCTCCAACCTGTCTTCTTAAACATGTGGACCGTGTCGCCACCTGGGGCAGAATATTAAATAAAAAGTATTCGTCCCAGGAAGGACGCCTGGACAGCTTACTTGCACTCATGGTTTTATCTCGCCTCCTGATACCGGTTCCACTATCTTCTTTGCAAACTGGGGCAGAACAAAGGATGCCTCGTGTATACCTGCATTATAATATCGTAAAGTTTCAAGCGTTTTGGCAGTCAACTTGCGTACCGGTTTCCGGCAACTTCCAGCTTTTGAGGATAGCATAAAGCCTATCTGGCCGGACGGATAAGTCGGAATAGTGGTGAAAGCATATTCTACCGAGGGGAATATTTCCCGGCTCATAGCAACCAGCTCTTTGATTAATGGACCGTGCAGCCACAATGACTCGGCCTGAGAGCAGACTATTCCACCAGGGGCAAGGGCACGGTAAAGATCTCTGTAAAAAGGCGCTTCAAAAAGTGCCCTTGCCGGCCCTTCGGGGTCGGAGGAATCCACAATTATTACATCATAAGCGTTTTCATTTTTCTTAACAAAGGTTGCTCCATCTTCAATATGCACATTCACCCGGGGTTCATCATAGCCCAAAGCCGCATATGGAAGCCACTTCTTTGCATATGTTATTACATCTTCATCAATTTCACATAAATCAATATTTTCAACCAACTCATGCTTTGCTATTTCTCTTAAGACGCCTCCGTCTCCTCCTCCTATCACTAATACACTGCCCGGAGCCGGATGGGCAAAAAGAGGCAGATGAGCGATCATCTCCTGGTAGGCGAACTCATCCCGCTCTGTGATCTGTATGACATCATCCAGAGTCATTATTCTGCCAAAGCTTTCTGTTTCATAAAACGCGATCTTCTGATACTTTGTTCTTCCTTCGTACAACACCTTTTTCACCTTCAATGACAGGGCAACACCCGGCCACTGCTCATCCACTTCACTAAACCAACCTGTAATTATTTTATCTAACATATTTTCTTCTCCAGTATTTCCTCCTATTTCTTCAGATAAATCTGATAGTTACTATAGCAAATCAGGGATCGAAAACAGATATTTAAAGATTTTTCTTGACAAACCGATAGAAATACTTAAAAATTGTTGTACGTGGGGAAAGGTGGGGAAAGGTGGCAAATAAGTGTTAGACCAGAATTTCAGAGGACGGCATACCCTCTCGATAGACTCGAAGGGCAGAGTAAGCGTTCCAGCACCTTTTCGGGAAATTCTGGCCGAAAGATACGGTGAAAACAGGCTTATGCTGGCCACTGTTTTCGACCGCTGCCTTCGAGCTTATCCTACAGAAGAGTGGGCTAAGATAGAGGAACATGCATCAGGCCTCTCTTCTACTGATAAAAACGTAAAATTTTATTATAGACATTTTATAAGTTCCGCGGTAGAGCTGGAATTTGACAAACAGGGAAGAATTCTTATTCCGGCAAGCCATAGAGAATGGGCGGAAATCAACGGCGGACAAGTTTTATTTTTGGGAATCACAGACAAAATTGAGATATGGGACAAGGCAGCCTATGCATCTAAAATGGCAACACTTGATCCATCTTCCGTAGAGGATTCCATTAATGAGATGGGCGGTAAAATTTGATAGATCATCTCCCGGTTCTTCCGGAAGAAATCCTGGAGTATTTACAGATCCATCCAAACGGTATTTACGTGGATGCTACCGTGGGGCTAGGGGGACATGCTACAGAAATACTTAAAAGACTGAGACCGGGCGGGCGCTTGATATGCATTGACCAGGATGCTGAAACCCTGGCAATAACATCAAAAAGAATCATGGAAGAGAGGATAACTTTTCTTAAAGGTAATTTTGAAAATATGACTACTTTGCTTGCGGATGTTGGAATAGAGTGGGTTGATGGAATCCTTATGGACCTGGGACTGTCGTCTTTCCAGCTCCTTTCGTCCACGCGCGGATTCAGCTTTAGAAGCAGCGCTCCTCTTGATATGCGCATGGATCGCTCAAGCGAGACAACAGCGGCGGATATAGTTAACCATGCTTCGGAAAAAGACCTGGCAAATATTATTTACGAATACGGGGAAGAACGCTACTCTCGCCGCATAGCACGGGCGATTGTACGTGGACGTCCACTGAGAACTTGCAAAGAGCTTGCAGACCTGATTGAATCGGCAACAAAACGACGTGGAAAAATTCATCCTGCAACCAGAACATTTCAAGCGCTCAGGATTGCAGTTAACCGGGAACTCGATGTCCTGCAGAAGGCTCTAGAGAGCGCCGCCTCGCTGCTTTTTCCTGAAGGAAGGCTCTGCGTAATAAGCTACCACTCTCTTGAGGACAGAATTGTGAAAAACTCATTTCGAACCATGAAGGGACAAGGAATTTTCAAACTTATTACCTCGAAGCCCGTAACACCAGGCCGAGAGGAGGTTCTTCAAAACCCAAGAAGCCGAAGCGCCAAACTGCGAGTGGCCGAAAAACTCCGGCAACCGGAGAAGGATGTGTAAAAATGCCGAAAGTCAGAAAAACAGTAATTCCGTCAATGCGTATTTTATTAAAACCCTTAGCAGTCATGCTTCTATGTTCCGGGGTTCTTTCGCTGATATGGATAAGAACAAGAGTCATGGAGATAAGATACGAGATCGGTGAGCTTGAAAAAAGCCGCACCGAACTCCTGACAGAGCAAAAGAGGCTGATCAGTCATAAAAACAGGCTTTCTTCTCCAGCCCGTATAGCCATGCGTGCAAGCCGACTTGGCCTTACGCTTCCGGACAGGAGCAATGTTTATATGGTCCGTTACGATACAAGAGTAGTAAGAGTTAAAAACGGCAAGCGCATACCCGGAGGCAGCCCTAAACTGTAATAGGATGATAGGGACAGACTTAGAACCAGTCCCCCATTAAAAAAGGATGAATAAACGACGGGTTACCTTTCTTTTCATCATAGTCCTGCTTGGATTCCTGAGTGTGACGATCAGGCTTGTTGACCTTATGGTCTTGGAGCACGAACGTTTAGCCGAAAGAGCGCATAACCAGCATGTAAAGATGGAGTCTATAAAACCTAGACGCGGTGCTATATACGACAATCGTATGCGGGAGCTGGCCGTAAATCGTAAGGTCGAATCATTATATGGTGTGCCAAGGGAAATAGGTGATCCTGCTTTGGTTGCCAGAAAGCTTTCACCCTACGTGCGCATGAGCGACCGCACTCTTGTCAAACGGCTTTCACTGGATAAAAGCTTTGTCTGGCTTGAACGTAAACTTGAGGATAGTGCCGTACAGCGAATCAAGCGGCTCAACTTATCTCCGCAAGTAGGTTTTGTTCCGGAGACCAGACGCACATATCCAAAAGGGTCGCTTGGGGCCCATGTGATCGGATTTGTCAATATGGACAACAAGGGCTCGGAGGGTCTGGAACTCAAATATGACGAAATACTCCGAGGACGCAGCAGGCAGAGACAGCACGGCATGGATGCGCATGGACGCGCCCTTTCCAACGGTGGTCTCTACAGTGGCAGCACCATGGGTGACAGCTTGGTTCTCACCCTGGACGAAGATCTTCAGTACATAGTGGAGAAGGAATTATTCAATGCTGTTAAAAAATGGAAGGCATCTTCGGCCGTATCTATTTTGATGGAGCCGGACACAGGCCGTATATTGGCAATGGCGGTCAGTCCCACCTTCTCACCGGAACGCCCGGATAAACCGGAACATTGGCGCAATCGTGCTGTAACCGATGTTTACGAACCAGGCTCAACCTTTAAATCCATCCTGGCCGCTGCAGCCTTGGAAGAGTCGGTAGCAAGACCTAGTGACCGGTTCGACTGTTCGAAAGGATACATAGAAGTAGGCGGGCGAAAGATTCGTGATGATCATAGGCACAAGGTTCTCAGCTTTGCCGAAGTGATCCAGAAATCTTCAAACGTGGGCGCCGTAAAAATAGCTCAGAGACTGGGCAAGAACAGGTTCTACGGCTATATCCGGAGTTTCGGTTTCGGAGCTAAAACAGGCTCGGACCTTCCAGGTGAAGTTAGAGGCCTTTTGCGTGCGCCTGAGCGTTGGTCAGGATCATCTATAGGCGCTCTAGCCGTGGGTTACGAAGTGGCCGTAACACCACTTCAACTGCTTAACGCCTACTGTGCCATTGCAAACGGCGGTGTTTTGATGCGTCCGTACATTGTATCCGAAATTATCGATGCGGATGGCCGTACGGTTCGCTCATTTTCTCCCAAACCTATACGGCGGGTAATATCTAAAAAAACCAGCGCAATACTGACCGGAATTCTCGAAAAGGTTGTTCAAGAGGGGGGCACAGCAGTCCGTGCCTCTGTGCTTGGCAATCCTGTGGCCGGCAAAACCGGCACGGCCCGTAAGCTCAATTCAAATGGCCGTTATTCTCGGACCAGGTACGTAAGTTCCTTTGTTGGTTTTGTGCCCTCTGACAAACCGCGACTTGCCATAATAGTGGTCGTGGACGAGCCAAAGGGAGCTATATATGGTGGTGAGGTGGCTGCTCCTGTGTTCAGGAATATAGCGGAGCATGCTTTAATTTATCTAAACGTACCGAGGGAGAATAATGGAAACATTCTGCTTGTCTCAGACGAAAGATAGTATAAAGTTCAGCCAAATTGTGAAGGCGATAGGCAAAGTACGCGTTTATGAACAGTCATCGAAGGAATCAAAAGAACCGGAAGAAATAACAGGCATCGCCTATGACTCCAGGCGTATTCAACCTGGGTTTCTTTTCGTGGCAGTGCGCGGGACATCTAGTGACGGCCGGCAGTTCATCGGCTCTGCCATGGACAAGGGAGCAGTAGCCGTACTGGGAGATGATCTTGAGGATTTTGTTAGGCCTAACGCTGTTTTTTTAGAAGTGGACAATGTTCGGCTTGCCATGGCACATGCTGCCGCGACTTTCTACGGCAAGCCCTCAAAACACCTGGACCTTGTCGGCATTACCGGAACTAACGGTAAAACAACAACGGCCTACCTGGTCCGGTCAGTTTTTGAGTCTGCCGGAATACGGTCAGGGCTGCTGGGTACCATAGAATATATAACAGGAGCGGAAAAAGAGCCGGGTGCGGCTCCTCTTTCGGTTCCGGCCGTAAGGACAACACCTGAGTCGGTAGACCTGCAAAGATACCTGCACGAAATGGTGAAAAACGATCTTAAGGCAGCAGTCATGGAGGTCTCTTCCCATGCCCTCTCCTTAAAGAGAATTCACGGGTGTACCTATCGTGCTGCTGTATTTACCAACCTTACCCGCGATCATCTGGACTTTCATAAAACCATGGATAAGTACTTCGATGTAAAACGGGAATTATTCAGTCATCTACAGAAAGACGGATTTGCCGTCTTAAATACAGATGATGAGTACGGCCGGAAGTTAAAGGATTCTCTGCCTGCAAAAACCATCTCTTACGGCATCAATGCGCCTGCGGATATCAGGGCTCTTGATATAAAAAACGGGGTTTCCAGTGTCAGCTTCAAAATTCTGTACCGCGGACGTTTGTATCGTGTAGAGTCTGGCCTTATCGGGTATCACAACATTTACAATATGCTGGCGGCTTTTGGCGTTAGTGTCGGCTTTGGAATATCTGCCGATACAACGCTAAAGGGACTTTCCTGTATACAGGGTGTTCCGGGACGCTTTGAGAGGGTCGAAGCAGGACAGGACTTTCTTGTCCTTGTGGACTACGCTCATACCGATGACGCACTTAGCAGAGCAATACGCTCTGCACGTTCTCTTACCCGGCAAGGGCGTGTTATTACCGTATTTGGTTGTGGCGGGGACAGGGATAAAGGAAAACGCTCAAAGATGGGAAGAGTGGCCTCCTGGCTTAGCGACTACGTGATTCTGACAACTGATAATCCCAGGAGTGAAGAAATTAATAATATTTTTGGTGAGATAAGAACCGGAATATCCCGCTACAATTACCTGGTGATACCCGAGCGGGAACGGGCAATACGGCATGCGGTAATGATTACATCTCCCGGAGATGTTGTACTTATTGCCGGCAAAGGACACGAGAACTACCAGGAGATTTATGGATCCCGTCTTCCATTTAGTGATCGTGATGCCGCAGTTGAGGCTATAAAGATCCTGCAGGGCGTAAAGGATAAGTAATGGCCTGTGAAACAGTAAAGAAAACCCGGGAAGTGGAAGACGAATTTTCAGTTCCATGTTCCAAATCCCCAAGACTTTCATTTACCGGTGCGTCTATCGACTCCAGGACGATCCTGCCCGGAGAGCTTTTTGTCGCTCTTAAAGGACAAAACACCGACGGCCATAAATATGTATCCGACGCCCTTGCAAAAGGTGCCGCAGCAGCGCTGGTCAACATGGATTTTGAGTCTCCTGATTTTCGGGTTGAAAAGAGGCTTATACGAACGCCAAACCCGCTTAAAACCCTACAGAACATGGCACATAACCACAGAGTGAGCTTTTTAAAGAACACTCCGGTTATAGCGGTCACCGGAAGCACAGGCAAGACAACCACAAAGGAAATGACCGCTACGGTTTTATCCGGAAGTTTCAATGTGTTAAAAACCCAGGGCAATCTTAACAATCACATAGGACTGCCTCTGACTCTGCTTGGTATGACCAAAAAACATACGGCCGCCGTAATCGAAATGGGAATGAACGCAGAGGGCGAAATCCGCAAACTGGCAAAAATAGCCTTGCCTGATATAGGCGTGATAACCAACGTTGGGCCTGCCCATCTTGCAGCAGGCCTTGACAGTATAGACAAGGTGCTTAAGGCAAAGCTCGAACTGCTGGACCACCTTGAGGGACCACTTGTGGTAAACGCAGATAACCGCCTGCTTGCCGATGCCTGCAAGAATCTCTCGTCCCGGTCTTCTAAAGTAATCACTTACGCCATTGATAACGAGGCCGATCTGCGTGCAACCGGCTTGCAGGCAGGAGGAAAGACAGGAATAACCTTTTCTGTAGAGGGGGTTCCTTTTAAACTACCTGTTTCAGGACGTTTCAACGCCTCAAACGCCCTGGCCGCAGTTGCTGCAGGACAACTGCTTGGAATCTCCTTAAAAATTGCGGCCCAGCGTCTGGCCGACTACCATGGCGTTCCAATGCGGTTTGAGACTTTGGAGATAGAGAAGTATATGGTGATTGATGACAGCTACAATGCCAACCCCATGTCAGTGAAAGCTGCGTTGGCTGAATTGACTGAAACCGGCAAAGGAAAAAGACGCAAAATAGCCGTGCTTGGTGATATGCTGGAGCTTGGCACGGCCTCGGCAGACCATCATAAAGAAGCCGGACGCCTTGCTTCCGAATACGGAATTGATCTTCTTGTAGCGGTCGGACCGCTTATGCGCAAAGCTGCAGAAGTATTTGGTGGAAACTGCGTGCTGTTCAACGACTCCAAGTCAGCAGCGGAAAATATCTTCGAAATTATAAAACCTGGAGATTGTATTTTGGTTAAGGGATCAAGGGGCATGGCCATGGAGATTATAGTTAGGAGAATTCGGGATGCTGTATAGACTTCTTTATTCCATGCACGAGTTATGGTCTCCATTAAATGTATTTCGTTACATAACGTTTCGGAGCGCACTTGCCGTAATCACATCTCTTGTTTTAAGCCTGGTTATAGGACCGGCGGTTATCAGGCGTCTCTCGAAGCTGAGCCTTACACAGAAGGTAAGAAGGGACGGTCCAAAAACTCACCTCGGAAAGGAAGGCACACCTACTTCCGGAGGGTTGCTGATAATTACAAGCATTCTGGTTTCGGTTATACTCTGGTCTGATTTGAAAAACACATATATATGGTTGTTGATGGCCTCCCTTACGGCTTTTGGAGCTGTTGGATACCTTGATGATTACCTGAAAATAAAACGTGGAGACTCCACCGGACTTCGTGCCTATTACAAAATAGGGTTTCAGGTACTTATAGCTTTGGCAATCGGGGTTGCGGCATATAATACCGGCGATACACATTCATCAGTTCTGAGCATTCCGTTTTTCAAAAAATGGCTGGTTGATCTTGGCTGCTTTTATCTTCCATTTGTTTTGCTGGTTATAATCGGCTCATCCAATGCGGTGAACCTGACAGATGGTATAGACGGCCTTGCAATCGGTCTTGTGGCCATAGCCACTGTTGCCAACGGGCTGCTGATATATATCGGCGGCAATATAAAGTTCGCTCAGTACTTACAGGTGTTTTATCTGCCGGGCACAGGTGAGCTCACAGTTTTCTGCGGAGCTATGCTCGGAGCTTCTCTGGGATTCTTATGGTTTAACTCATACCCTGCCGAGGTCTTTATGGGTGATGTCGGCTCGCTTTCCCTTGGCGGCACACTCGGAACCCTCGCTGTTATCTCCAAGCAGGAGATCGTTCTGGCGGTGGTAGGAGGCATATTCGTGGCCGAGACTTTTTCGGTAATTATACAGGTTGCATCGTTCAAGCTTACGGGCCGGCGAGTTTTTTTAATGGCGCCGCTGCATCACCATTTTGAGCTTAAAGGGTGGCCTGAATCAAAAGTGATCGTCAGGTTCTGGATTGTGGGCATACTTCTAGCTCTGGTCAGCCTGGCCACTCTTAAGGTTAGGTAACGGATAAACTGTGAATGTGAAGAATCCGGAAAAAACCTGTAAACGGGTAACTATTGTAGGCCTGGGCCGAAGCGGTATTGGAGCTGCCCGTCTTCTGGCCGACCAAGGGTTGCAGGTGACCGTTACAGACTGCAGAAAAGCGGAGGATATAAAAAACGAACTGGATTTATTGCCGGACGGAATCTCATTTGTCGCAGGCGGGCATCCTGCGTCTGTTTTCGAAGGGGTGGATATGGTCGTTGTAAGTCCGGGAGTTCCGCTACATATAGATCCACTTAAGATATGCCGTACAAAAGGAATTGCAGTGATAGGAGAGCTTGAACTTGCCTACAGGTCTACAGACCTGCCTTTTATGGCGATCACCGGCACCAACGGCAAATCAACAGTCACCTCCCTGGCAGGAGAAATGCTTAACGCTTCAGGAATTTCGGCATTTGTAGGTGGCAATATAGGTAACTCTCTATGTGAGGGATTGACTGAAATTAAACAAGAAGAAAAACATGGTTCGCAATCCACAAAATGGATAGTCGCAGAAGTTTCAAGTTTTCAACTAGAAACCACAGAGTTGTTTTCTCCCAGGTTGGCTGCTGTTTTAAACATCTCGCCCGATCATCTTGACCGCTATAGCTCAATGGATGAATACATATCGGCAAAGACAAACATTTTTAAACAACAAAACAAACATGATTATCTTGTTCTAAATGCCGACGACCCAGCAGTTGTATCGCTTGCCGGGTTGGCACCGGGCGAAGTTGTATGGTTTAGCAGTAACAGCAAAGTCGAGGCGGAGGGAAAAAAGGGAGTCTTTTTACGTGACGACGAACTCTGCTTTCACCTTGACAGCAGGCAGGGAAAAATTATCCATCAAGAATCGATACGAATAAAGGGCTCTCATAACCTGGAAAACGCTATGGCGGCCGCTTGCCTGGCTCTTCTTGCCGGGGTTGCCCCCGGCGTGGTGGCCGGCGTACTGCGGGATTTCCCAGGCCTTGAGCATCGTGTTGAGTTTGTAGGCAGCCTTGGTGGTGTAACCTATATAAATGATTCAAAGGCAACAAACATCGGAGCAACCGAAAAATCGCTCCAAAGCTTTTCAGAGCCTGTAATTCTTATTGCCGGAGGTTTTGATAAAAAAACCGATTTCTCACTCCTTTTGCCTGAGGTAAGCAAACGAGTGAAAACCCTGATTCTGATAGGCGAAACCGCAGAAAAACTGGCTGCCGTACTTGGTAGCGCATCGCCGGTGATCTTTGCAGATGATATGGATGACGCTGTGCAAAAGGCGGACCTGGCCGCTGTAAAAGGAGACATCGTGCTTCTGTCTCCTGCGTGTGCGAGTTTTGATATGTTTGCTGACTTCGAAGATCGGGGAAGAAAATTCAAAGAAGCGGTAAGGCGCTTACCACAAAAGAAAAAAATGTTTATTAAAGCCCGGGAAGTGGCAATATGATCGTTTCATCCGGACATGACAGGGGCATTTTGGCTGCTGCCTTGAGCCTGGTAGGTCTGGGCGTGCTTATGGTCTACAGCGCAACAGCGGTTATGGCCATGAAAAGCCGGGGCGGAGAACTCGCCTTCTTGATTCGTCACGTGCAGTCAGTGCTGGTGGGGCTTATGGCAATGACGGTATTTATGTTCATGGATTACAGGCATTTAAGAAAAGCTGCTACTCCTTTGCTGGTAATTTCTTTTATTCTTCTTCTGTTGGTCTTCAACGGAGAAATAGGTGTAAGTGCAAACGGTGCCAGGCGATGGATCAGGCTCTGGCCTTCGACGTTTCAACCCTCTGAACTTGCAAAGCTGGCCTATGTGATTTTTCTGGCTGACTACATGAGTAAACCTCTGGATATTCATATAGAGATGAAGCTGAATGCGGCTCACGCCCTCAGGCGAAAGATGGGACACCCTGTTACAGGCTTCCTTGTACCGGTTGGTATAATGGCGTTATTTCAGCTGACAATAATATTACAGCCTGATTTTGGAGCTTTTGTAAGCTTTGCCATAATAGGTCTGGCTCTTCTTTTTGCAGGCGGGGTACGTGGCAGGTATTTTATGCTGCTGTCGCCTATTGCCGCCGCCGCAATTTATATGCTGGTACAGACTCCTTATAGGATGCTGCGGCTTACATCTTTTATGGATCCGTGGAAAGACGAGTATGGCAGCGGATATCAATTGGTCCAATCACTGCTTTCCTTCGGTAACGGCGGAATTACAGGGGTGGGATTGGGTGAAGGCCCGCAAAAACTCTTTTTTCTACCAGAAGCTCATACAGACTTCATATTCTCTATGCTCGGTGAAGAGCTGGGTCTTATCGGTGCACTAGGTGTGGTGATACTTTTTCTGGTTATACTGGTTCGTGGAATGCGCCTGACATTTACAGCCGAAGACTCATTCGGGCGCTACTTGGCCTTAGGTCTTACACTTATGATAGTTCTTCAGGCACTGCTTAATGTGGCTGTAGCCACAGGACTTTTGCCGACCAAGGGGCTACCTCTTCCTTTTGTGAGCTACGGCGGCTCTTCCATGCTGGTCAGTCTTTCGGCTGCTGGAATCCTCATGAGCATATCACGAGGGCAACGCTACAACCGTTCATCTTCCGGTTCATTGCCGGCTGACTTGCGCGGTTCTCTAAGAAGCAGTACCTACGCCAGGACACCTGACGTAGCGAAATGAAGATTATTATAGCCGGTGGCGGCACTGGCGGGCATCTATATCCCGCCCTTGCCATAGCATCAGAATTTAAGGCGCGTGACTCGTCTAATGAACTGCTTTTTGTTGGAACACTTCGAGGTCTTGAGCAGAAGGTAGTACCGAAAGAGGGATTTAATATACAGTTCATAAAGGTTGAGGGAATAGTAAACGTGGGGTTATTTAAATTACTTAAGTCCTTGATGACTATACCAAAGGGGCTTATTCAATCGCGGGCAATACTGGAGACTTTTGATCCACACGTAGTAATAGGCGTGGGTGGTTATGCATCCGGCCCTGTGCTTGCAATGGCAAGCTGGATGGGATTTCCAACCATGATACATGAACAAAACGCAGTGCCTGGCCTAACCAACAGATTGCTTGGGAATTTTTTCGTGGACACAGTAGCCGTAACTTATCCGGACAGCCGACAGCGCTTTCGCAATGACAAGACATTTTTAACAGGAAATCCTGTACGTGCCTCGATCACTTCGGGTGACAGGCAGACCGCTATGAAAGCGCTGGGACTTGATGAGAATTTGTTTACAGTTTTTGTGCTGGGCGGCTCCAGAGGTGCGCATAGCCTGAACGTGGCCATGGTGGATGCACTAAAATTATTTTCTGATACAGGTATGAAAAAGAAAATTCAGGTGATTCACCAGACCGGGAAAGCTGATGAGTCGGAGGTAAAAGAAAAATACAGACAGCTCTGCGCTCAGGGAATTGTAACCAACTATCTCTACGATATGCAGCTTGCATATGCTGCTGCCGATATCGTGATCTGCAGGGCAGGAGCTTCAACTCTTGCGGAACTTTCAGCCTGCGGCAAAGCATCGGTACTTGTGCCATATCCGTACGCGGCGCGGAATCACCAGGAGGTTAACGCAAGAAAACTTCTGGACATGGGGGCCTGCAGAATGATACTGGACAAGGATATTTCCGGAACTTCTCTTGCCGCATGCATAACAGATCTCTATGAAAACCCGAAAGAGGTGGCGTCAATGGAGAGAGCAAGCAGGTCTCTTGTAAAGCCAGACTCGGCAAAACGGGTTGTAGAACTTGCATACGAGTTAATTAAACAATGAACCATGAATTCAAACAAGGGAAAGGAAGTAATTAAACAGTGACGCATTTTAGAGGTATAAAACGTATCCATTTCGTAGGTATCGGCGGAATAGGCATGAGCGGGATTGCCGAGGTACTACATAACCTGAACTATGATGTAAGCGGGTCGGACTGCAGAGAGTCCGCCAATACGCGAAGACTTAACGACCTTGGTATCAAAATATGGATAGGACACAGCCCTGAAAACGTGACTGATGCCCATGTAGTAGTAATATCATCTGCGGTAAATCAGGATAACCCTGAGGTCGCCGAGGCACACCGGCAGAATATTCCGGTAATACCGAGAGCCGAAATGCTGGCTGAACTCATGCGTCTTAAGTCGGGAATCGCCGTAACAGGAAGCCATGGAAAAACAACAACAACGTCGCTTATCTCCACCATGCTTACTTCTTTTGACCCTACGGTTGTAATTGGAGGAAAGCTGAAAGGTCTGGGAAGTAACGCAAAGTTAGGTCAAGGAGACATACTTGTAGCCGAAGCGGATGAAAGCGATGGTTCCTTTATTTTACTGACTCCCACGGTTGCCGTGCTCACCTGTATAGACCGTGAACATATGGATTATTTTAAGTCTATGGAGGATCTAAAAAAGGCCTTTCTGGATTTTATCAACAAGGTTCCGTTTTACGGTCTTGCCATACTCTGTAAGGACGACCAGCATGTAAGAGATCTTGTACCCTCCGTACATCGCAGGTTTATCACCTACGGTATAACAGCAGACGCCGACCTTGTGGCCAAAGATATAACACGCGGCCCCGGCGGATCCAGATTCAGAGCTTTTTTAAAAGGACAAATACTGGGTGAATTCAAGGTCCCATCACCAGGAATACATAACGTTTCAAACGCCTTGGCAGCCATAGCAGTGGGCCTAGAACTCGGAATGGCTCCCAGCTGGATCGCCGAGGGGTTGGCCTCGTTCAGCGGTATACAGCGGCGTTTTGAACTAAAGGGCGAAGCTGCAGGAGTAAGGGTTTTTGATGACTACGCGCATCACCCAACCGAAATACGGGCTACACTGGCAGCGGCAAAAGAGATTTCAAGTAAAAGGGTTGTCGCACTTTTTCAGCCTCACAGGTACTCAAGAACAAGAGACCTTATGACAGAGTTTTTTGGAGCATTTAAAGATGCCGATCTTGTTTACCTAACCGATATATACCCGGCAGGCGAAGAGCCGGAAGAAGGGGTTCATTCTTCTGTGCTCGAAAATGGAATCAGGCAATACAGTCAGGTTGATGTCGTGTATAGCGGTGATAAGAAAAATCTTATAAACCATATAGTGAACGACCTAAAAGAGGACGATATCTTTTTTACTCTTGGAGCAGGTGACGTCTTCAAAATGGGCGAGGAAATATTAAAATCAAAGGGCAAAGAGCAAAAAGCCAAAGACGAAGGGGTGTATGAAAATAACAGAAAATTATTGGTATAAGCGTTTTCCCCAAGGCTCATTCGGGGGCGAGGTCTTTTTTGATGAGCCTATGGCCCGTCACACCACCTTGGGGGTAGGAGGATTGGCCGATCTACTGGCAGTGCCTGCTGAGATCATCTCTGTGCAGGGTGTTCTTATTGCTTCTGCAGATGACAACCTGCCGCTTACCGTGCTTGGCGGCGGCAGCAATGTTGTGATCCGTGACAGAGGAATAAGCGGCATTACCGTCTCATTGATGAAGCTGAACCGGTTGGAGGCTATTAGCGGAGGCAGTGACAGCGAGCCTGCAAAGCTTTTTGTGGAGGCGGGGGTATCGCTTGCCAAGTTACTCAGATTCTGTGCAGAAAAAGGCTTTTCAGGGCTGGAGGAACTCTCAGGAATTCCAGGTTCGGTTGGCGGAGCGATTCGTATGAACGCGGGGGCTTTTGGCGCAGAAATAAAAGATGTCGTAGAGTCGGTGGTTGTGATGAACCGAAAAGGCCGTATTTCACGGATTCCTCAAAGCGAAATTCCATTTAGATACCGAAGTTGCGGACTTGATGATGAACTTTTGATCCTGGGCGCTAATATATTGCTGGAAAAGAGCGAACCGGTGAAGGTTTTAAACCAGATGACTGATTACCATCACGAAAAACAGCAGAGGCAGCCGCTTTCAGATAAAAGCGCGGGCTGCGTCTTTAAAAATCCGGAAGGAGAAGGAGACAGTTCTGCATGGAAGCTTATAGATGCGGCAGGTCTTCGAGGAGCTTCGGAAGGTGGCATAAGGGTAAGTACGCAGCATGCGAATTTCTTCATTAATGACGGCTCTGGAACAGCCACACAGTTTATTACTCTGATGGAACGTATAAAAGAGGAAGTAGAGCTAAAAACAGGAGTGGTGCTTGAGCCGGAGGTGCGAGTAATTGGACGCAAGTCCTAAACAACGAGACTAGAAAAATGATTACCACGAAGAAAATAGGAGTCATAATGGGCGGCCGCTCTGCAGAGCGCGAGGTCTCTCTTGCAACAGGTAAGCCTATTGCAGAGACACTCTCCCGTCTTGGCTATAACGTTGTGACCGTGGATGCTGGTAAAGACCTGCCCACTGTTCTGGCTGCCGAGGGTATTGAGTTTGCATTTATTGCACTTCATGGCGGCAAAGGAGAAAATGGTGCTGTCCAGGGCCTGCTCGAAATTATGGAGATACCATACTCCGGTTCCGGCATACTCGCATCAGCGCTTGCCATGGATAAGGTCATGTCGAAAGTTATATTTCAGGCAGCAGGCATCCGGGTGCCAAGCTACAGGGTTTTGAAGACACCTTTAGTGGAAAAGGGTAGTTTTCACGATTTTTCTTCCCCTCCTTTGGTAGTTAAACCTGCTGCCGAAGGCTCCAGCATAGGGGTTAGCATAGTTAATGACTCTCAGAATTTGAAACCTGCTCTTGAAAACGCATTCAGGTACGGAGACCGTGTACTTGTAGAGAAGTATATAGACGGAAGAGAGGTTCACCTGGGCGTGCTCGGCAACAGGTCTCTGGGAGGAGTTGAAGTGCGCCCGAAGTCAGACTTTTATAACTACGAGTGCAAGTATACTGGAGGCATGACCGAGTACCTGCTTCCACCCTGTATTGACGATGCACTATATGAGCGGCTCAAGGTTACAGCATTAAACGCGCATCGCGCTATCGGATGCAGGGTTTACAGCAGAGTGGACTTCCGTATTGACGTAAACGGTGAACCGTTTCTTCTTGAAGTCAACACTCTGCCGGGCATGACCCCTACGAGTCTTCTGCCAAAGATAGCACGGGCTGCCGGCATTGAATTTGATAAACTCCTGGAGGAGATAATTGGCACGTCGCTTGAACTCCAAGAAAAAAGATAGGGAAAAACAGAAAGCCCTAAGAAAAAAACTGGCTGCTGTTGCACTGTTGGTACTGCTTTTTTGCGGATCTGCGCTAGGAGCGTATTTTCTGTACCGGTATATTCCATTGTCATCTATCGAATTTATAACAAAAATAGCACCTGTTAAAAACATTCTGGTAGAAGGCACCCATCGCCTCTCAAAGGCCGAGGTTGCAGAACTTGTAGATACTGGTGTCGATCTAAACATGTTCTCTCTGGATCCCAAGGAGTTAAGGAGGGCGCTCAAGAATTTTCCGTGGATACGTGATGCAAAAATCAGAAAGGAGTTTCCCTCGACAGTGCGTGTATTTATAAACGAGCGCGAGCCGGTTGCTCTTCTTCAGAAGAAGAGGGGTTTTTACTTTCTAGACTCCAATGGCTGGATCATAGAAAAACTTGAATCGGCAAATGTGCCTTTTCTTCCGGTTATTACTGACACACAAAAAGAACCGGTTGACGCCGCGGCCATGGATCTGGTCAGGGTTCTTGGTGACAACGGTATAGTTGAAAGGGGCGAGTCGGTTGAAATTTCGCTAAAAGATCCGAAGTGTCTTGTTATGCATATAGGCGGGCTTGTTGTAAAAATGGGCAACGACGGCTTTCCGGCAAAACTGGACCGGTGGCTTGATATCGAAGCCGAGGTGGCAAAGAGGCAAATAGATGTAGACTACGTGGATCTGCGTTTTTCCAAGAAGGTTATTGTCAAACCACTTACTACAAACCGGCGTCGGCTGGCAAAAAGCTAGAATGAGCCGGCTTTTGTACTGAGGACAACACTATGGCAAAGGGAAACGAGATTATAGTCGGACTTGACGTCGGGACAACCAAAATATGTACTGTGGTCGGTGAGGTAAAACCGGACGGAAGTGTTGATATCATAGGTGTGGGCCGTGCCGCCTCCAAGGGGTTAAGAAAGGGCATAGTCGTAAACATCGAGAGCACGGTGGAATCTATAAAGAGTGCGGTAGAGCATGCCGAGCGCATGGCAGGCGTCGAGATTAGATCCGTAAATGTAGGCATCGCGGGTGGCCATATAAAAGGATTTAACAGCAGGGGCGTAATTGCTGTCAAGGGTGGAGAGATATCGCAAGCCGATATAGACAGGGTTGTAGAAGCTGCAAAAGCCGTGGCCATTCCTCTTGACCGCGAGATGCTTCACGTAATTACGAACGAATTCATCGTTGACGGCCAGGATGGAGTAATGGACCCAAGAGGTATGGCCGGTGTGCGTCTTGAGGCCGAGGTGCATATAGTAACAGGCGCTGTGGCAGCGGTTCAAAACCTGGTTAAGTGCTGCGAAAAGGCTGACCTGGAGGTGGCTGATATAGTTCTTGAACCGCTTGCATCGGCTGAGGCTTCGCTGGATCAGGATGAAAAAGACCTGGGAATCGGCATAGTGGATATCGGCGGCGGAACGACCGACATTGCACTGTTTCACCAGGGTAGTATATGCCACACCTCGGTTATCGCAATTGGTGGGAACCAATTTACTACCGACCTGGCCGTCGGCCTTCGGGTTACCATGCCGGAAGCCGAACGAATCAAGGTTGAACACGCTACAACTCTTATGTCCAATATTAAAGAAAACGAGATGATCCGCCTGAAAAGCGCATTGAATTCCTCCACATCAAGCAAGCGGGTGAAGGAAGTTCCAAAAACATATTTATTGGATATAATCCAGCCAAGAACCGAAGAACTCTTAAATCTTGTACGCCGGGAAATCGAGGAGTCGGTCTGCGGCAAAATGATAACTGCCGGTATCGTCTTTACAGGCGGGGCCACCCAGCTTGACGGCATGTTGGAACTAGCCGAAGATATACTGGATATTCCTGTACGCCGGGCAGTTCCCACCGGCGTGGGCGGCCTTGTTGATACTGTTTCAGATCCCAGGCATGCCACCGGCGTAGGCCTAGTGCTTTATGGTGTAAAAAAAGAGTTTGCTAATTTTGATATGCGTTCTTTAAGCGAAGACGGTTTATTCTTCGGAATACTAAATAGAATGAGGTCCTGGGTGGAGGGTTTATTCAAATTTTAGTTTGCTGGTTTATGGAAATCAACTGAGCCAACACAAGGGGTCGTCCCTGCATAACTTCAATTATTTAACAAAAAGTGAGGAGGTTGACATGTTTGAACTCGAAGAGAGCGATAGTCTAAGCAAAAGGGCCGCTATTAAAATTGTGGGAGTTGGAGGGGCCGGGGGTAATGCAGTCAATAATATGATAGCAGCCGGTCTTGAAGGCGTGGAGTTTATCGTTGTAAACACTGACAGCCAGGATCTGTTTTCCTCTCTTGCGCCAATCAAAATTCAGGTCGGCGAAGACCTGACACGAGGCCTGGGCGCCGGCGCAGATCCTGAAAAGGGACGCCAGGCTGCGCTTGAGGCCAGGCAGGAGATTTCCGAAGCCCTTGAGGGCTCAGATATGGTCTTTATTACGGCTGGTATGGGTGGCGGCACAGGAACTGGAGCCGCCCCGGTTGTGGCCGAGGTGGCACGTGAGAAAGAGATTCTTACAGTTGCTGTAGTAACAAAACCGTTTCTATTCGAGGGGCTTAAACGTAAGAGAAATGCCGAAGCCGGACTGAAAGAACTAAGAGAACAGGTGGATGCGGTTATCGCTATACAGAACAACCGTCTGCTTACCGTAGCCAAGGACCGCCCCTTTCTCGAGGCTTTCCGCATCGCGGATGATGTGCTGAAGCAGGCAATACAGGGCATATCCGATATTATTCAGGTCTCAGGCCTGATAAATGCCGACTTTGCGGATGTTCGAGCCATTATGGAGGGCATGGGCAAAACCGTTATGGGAGCAGGCAGGGGAAGCGGCGAAGGCCGGGCTTTGAAGGCGGCCAAGCAGGCTATTTCCAGTCCTCTTCTTGATGACCTCAGCATAGACGGCGCGCGTGGTGTGCTAATTAATATAACCGGCGGCCCTGCCATGACAATTACTGATGCTGATGAGGCCCTCTCTTTGATCCAGGAGATGGCCGATCCCGAGGCTAATATCATCTTCGGAGCGGTAATAAACCCTGATTTCGATGACGATGTTTCTGTCACAGTTATAGCAACAGGGTTCGAAGAAAAAAAGGCTCCGGTACAGGTAGACCCCAGCATCAAGAGGTGGCCAAAGGACCCTGTGGGCCGGTCGTCCCGTGCTGTGGACCGTCTTTTTAGCAAGGAGCCTTCTTTGGATTTCATGGCAGAGCCGCAGATAAACGAAGACCCCCTGGATGTCCCGACGTTCTTAAGAGGACCTCTGGCGACAAAGGAGAAACGTGTTTGAACCGAAATTCCCCATGGTTTAATTCGCAAACATATCGATATTGCTGATAAGGTAGCAAATTTAAGTTTATCCGTACTGGTTACATTAATATTATGTTTGTAAGCGGTTAGTTAGTCGTCCCTTAAAAACTAGACAAGCCCTTGTTTTTATTGGCAAAAGCTGTCATATTTGTGGCATAATAAACACCAGAAATCGTTAAAAATCTTACGAAAGCTGGTGATTTATGCGACCTAAAAAGCTAGGTGGAGACCAAGGTGATCTCTTCCGTGCCCGTCTGGATCAGATCCTGGATAGGGGGCATTGTCTTTTCGTTGTTTCGCATAAAGTGAACCGGACGTTTTATGAAGAGGCGTTTGGGTAGTTTTATGTGTCGGACAAGGGCCGGCCTGGTTTGCCGATCCGTTTGTTGGGAGGGCTTCATTAGCGGTGGCGTATGAATCCGAAAATCACATTGCCGGTAATTTAACCGAACCACGCATAGGCGTTTTTTCAGGAACGACCAGCTTACTATGCATCAGCAATGCCTCATTAACCACGCCTGTCACCTCTTCCAGATATGAGAGCAAGTCTTCCGTGGAACGTTTAAGCGGCATGAGCAAATTCTCGTCTGTCTTGCCAAGCAGCATAAGCTTCTGAACCGAGTCCATAAATCTTGACATCTGACTGTTTATTGAGCTTATCTGAGAATCAAGGTTCGAGACAGATCCAATAACCGCACTAGCGCTTTTATTGGCATTGGCAGTAGCCTCGCCAAGAGCTTCGGCCAACTTAATAGTGGTTGCCAACTCGTTCCCGGACTTTTCTACCGCATCACATATAGCATTTACCTCTCTCTCTATGTCCTTTGTCACCTTGCTGGAATTCTCTGCCAGCTTTCTTACCTCATCAGCCACAATAGAAAATCCTCTTCCAGCTTCACCGGCCCTTGCAGCCTCTATGGCAGCATTAAGCGCAAGAAGATTTGTCTGGTCTGAAATATCATTTATCGTGTCAATACTTTTATGAATGTGCTCTGCAAGTTCCTTAAGACGATCAATCTCCCTGCCTGCATTTTTAACAACAGAGACCATATTTGTTATTTTTTTAGTTGAAGAGGATAGCACATCTGTAGATTCCATTGTTTTTTCCATCACATTTACGGTTAGTTCATCCATTTCGTTTATGGTTGTAATGGAATCTTCAATAGCGCCGACATACTGTGAAATATTATTCTTTAGATCTCCAATAACTTCGGATAAACCGTCCAGGGAGCTTGTAACTTTATCATTAAAATCTACTGCCCTCTGAGTACCAGCTTCGTTGATTTTGGATAGAATATCTCCTATTTTTTTTTGATGCTCTCCAAGCCCCTGGTTTTCCTTGATCTTTAAGCTAAGCACAGACATAAAATCGGAGACACCATAAATGGATTCTCCGAATTCCGCCATAATGTCATTTATAGGCATTTCATAGCGGATTCTGATAAAAGCCCACGAAGTAGCTATAACAGACAGGCATGAGACTATCATAAAAACAATGTCGCTTCCCCTGAAAGGGAGCACCCAGCCAATTAGCGCCTGTCCTGCAAATATAGCAACAATCAAAATAGCCAAAATTGCTTTTGGCGAAAACAGACCACCTTTTATTTTAGCCCCTCTGAACATAATGTCATACCTATTACCATTTTTTTAAAGACTGTCTTTAGCTACAGTTTCCACATTAAGAAATTTATCGGCAATATATATAACCAGCTTTAGAGACGGCATAGGGAGCACTAAAGTATCAGTACGTAAAGAGGGCGTCCGCCTGAATTGAGCTTTCAAGAAGCTTGGAAGCATTTACGAACTTTGCAATTCCCTCAATACAATCGCTCTCCTTTATTTCACGGGCATCGCTTGACGGGTGGCAGATGTACAATATTCCTTCCATTTCAAGATAGTTACTGAGCATTTCAGCTATCGGCTCAAATGTGGGTGCCTTGACTCCATCAAGCACCCCTTTCCTTGCAATTTCTACAGCAGCGTCCATAAGAAATATTTCGGTTTCATAACCAAAAGACAGGGACGTAAGAGCTTGTGCGAAAACAGAAGATACTATCTCAGACTTCTCTTTGGGATTTTTGGTAAGTACGTATACAATTTTTTGTGCCATGGGTAGTTTCTCCTTCTTAACTGTAACTGTGAATTTAAGGTTCAATTATTATTATTTTAACACATAGAAAGACAGTACGTACCTGCTCTATTGCTCATGGAAAAAACTTCTGATAAACTAGCCGTAATTCCAGAAGCTGGAGGAATGTCTTGCAACACTTGAAGAGCAGAGTGTTGTTATAGGCTAAAAACTACTTCTACAAGGAGAAAATGTGATGAAAAAATCGTATGTATTTATTCTGGCGTCGTTTATGGTCTTCAGTCTGGCCGGCACTGCAATGGCCACCAATGGTTATCAATTGATTGGTATCGGTGCAAAACAGAAGAGTATGGGTGGCGCGGTCACAGCAGCCCCAATGGATGCGATGACTGCTATTTCAAATCCTGCAGGCATGGCACGTATAGGCAAGAGGGCGGACTTTAGCGTAGAAGCATTCATGCCAAAACGTTCTGTCGACTTCACTGCACCGACCCTGGGCGGCGGCAGTACTGAAGGTGGAGCTAAGCTCTACGGGATTCCTTCTCTTGGCTGGGTGGCTCCAGCCTTTGGGAAAAAGGATGTTTTCTTTGGCGGCGGCATGTACGTTACTTCGGGACTCGGTGTGGATTATGATCAGACAATTTTTCAGCCCGGCGCCGCTCTTGATCAAGGTTTCAGAGCTACTTCAGGAACCTTTAGTGATGTCACTTTCAGCGGTTTTTCAGCGATACAATTCTGGAAAATGGCACCGACAATTGCATGGAACGTGGACGAATCCCTTAGCATTGGCGTGGCGCTTAACATGGACTACCAGTCGGTCACTATCCAGGAAAAAATTCGAAACATCCCCTTCTGGAACAACCCAACAAATCAGGCAGCAGGTGTCACCCAGATGGATGTAAACCTGGACTTGGGCCGTCCAACAAACCAGATGGGTTTTGGTGCAACACTCGGTGTTATGTATGATGTCACCGACTGGGTCACGCTTGGAGCTTCGTACTCTTCCAAGCAGATGTTCAGTGATAGTGAGTTTCGTGTAGGCACAGGTGATGTCCAGAATTTTAATGGAGCTACAGGCCAGGCAGGCACATATAAAATGGACCTGGATTATCCGCAGCAGGCTGCTATCGGTGTATCTCTAAAACCGATGAAAACTCTGCTGGTTGCCATGGATGTCAAGTGGCTTAACTGGTCATCTACTCACGACAAGGTCGATTTTACAGGACCTGACGGCGCTTTTATGACAAGCAGCGGGCCTACAAATAAAACAACACTAGACTTCGGATGGAAAGATCAGTGGGTATATGCACTGGGAGTACAATACATACCACCAGTTAAGGGACTCTCTCTTCGCGCCGGATATAATTATGCAAAGGCGCCAATTGATGAAGCCGATGTATTTAACAACCTTATTCTCCCTGCCATTGTTGAGCATCATATAACCTTTGGTCTTGATTACATGCTGGGCGAGCACTGGGGGGTTGCTTTTACGTACATGAAGGCAATGAAGGAAGATTTAATAGGAAAAAACGATGTACCGCAAGGTTTCCAGGATGCAACGCCATTTAAAACGGACTCAGGTGCAAAGATTTCCCTGGAAGAAGACTCGGTGGGCATACAGCTTAGTTACCTTTTCTAAAAACCAAACAAAACCAACCTCAAATCAAAAGGGGCAGCAATAGGCTGCCCCTTCCTCCTACATTAGCTGAATTTCTTCACACTTAAATTATATAAACAAGGTGCTCTGACTTTTGAATGAATTGCTAAGGAAGGCTGCCACGCCCCCTACTTCAACGCCGTCAATCAAATCTTCCTTTTTAATTCCCATCACATCCATAGACATCTGACAGGCTATTATATTAACTCCGAATTCAGTTGCCATTTCGATCAAGGATGGAAGTGTCTCCACATTCTTTTTGCCCATCATATAACTGAAAAGTTTCGGGCCTATGCCCCCAAAATTCATTTTTGATGTACTCAGTTTCTTCGGTCCCTTGGGCCTCATCATTAAGACCATCTTCTCCAGGAATGCCCTTCCCGCCGTGCTGAAGGCTGGTTTCTTAATAGCGTCAAGGCCCCAGAAGGTTACAAATATCGTAACGTTTTTTCCCATGGCCAGGGCACCGTTAGCAATGACAAAAGCGGCCATGGCCTTATCGAAATCCCCGCTAAAGAGTATCATGGTTAAATTGTCCTTGTCGCTCTCAAGCTGGGCAATGCGCTCCTCAAGCTCTTTGACCTTTTCTGCAATATCGCTGTCACTCATATTGATAGCTCCTTTGCTGTTTTGATTTGTCAACCTGTTTACTTTAAGCTCGTAATCATTTTTTAGTGATTGTAGCAATAATGTCCCCACCCACCTTCTTAATGCCATCCAATCTGTTTTTTGTTTCGCTACACCAAGCAGTAATATCAGCCTCAAACCCCGGATCGTTAGAGACAACCTCAAAAACGTCTCCTGACGCTGCCTTTTTAAAAGCGATAGCCGTTTTCATAATCGGCATGGGACAAGACATACCCTTGAAATTAAGTTCGGTTTTTGCCATCTGCGACCTCCTTTTTTAAATAAACTTAAACTCACTATTTAATATGTTAACAAATATTGCCGATAAAATTTTATACCCGGTAAAACAGGTTGCTTGACAAGGGTTTATATGACTGCTAGTGTCCTAAATATAGGACATAACAGCGACCCCGAAGCGTTTCAACTTTCCGTGCCAGGAAAGAGATTTTTTACCGTCTAAAAAGGAGAAGAAGATGAAACAGGTGAAAAAAACATTGCTGTTGACGTTGGTTCTTGGGTTTGCTTTCAGTTCACTCGCCTTTGCCTCCAGTCAGGAAAAATATCCGATCAAGGGAAAGCACAAAGGTGGAGACGTAACGCCAAAAGAGGCCTATGAGATGCTTAAAAAAGACCCGAAACATACCTTTTTGGTGGACGTAAGAACCAGGTCCGAGTACCAGGATATCGGTCATCCTGTTGGCGCTTACAATATTCCATGGCTGTTTTTGACCACCAAGGTTGGTAAACGTGGATATAAAAAAGTATTGAATAAGAACTTCTGCAGAGACCTGAAAGCAAGGTTCAATACAGAAACAGACACTCTGCTGATGCTATGCCGAAGCGCAAAAAGAACGGTCGCTTCATCAACAGCTGCGGTTGATTGCGGATTTAAGGAAGATAAAGTATTTAACGTGCTTGGCGGCTTTGAAGGAGATAAGGTGAAGGATAAAAACAGCCCAAATTACGGAAAACGAATGATTGGCGGATGGCGCCTTGAAGGCCTGCCCTGGACATACAAGATGGATCATAAATTGATGTATCAGCCTGATCTTAAATAGGTGCAGCCAAAAAACTACCCCCTAAGGTGGTGTACACACACCTTAGGGGTGAGCCTGTGACAGCCAGGTTATCGATATTGGCGGGAGCGTGTGGGAATCGAACCCACCCTGAACCCTTTTGGGGCTCAACATCGGATTTGAAGTCCGTGAGGGACACCAGAGCCCTATCCGCTCCCTTACCGTCTAACTAGTTTACGCAAGCGCCCATGTGACTGCAACTTTTTTCATAGTCAAAGCAGAACTCATTCATAAGCTTCAATATTCCGTCTAAATTCCAAAGTAGTCACATTTATTATATCTCTGTTCTATAATAACCAGAGTGAAAAAGCTTTTTTCAATATCGTTCTTGAGCCTTTTGCTTATCGCCGTAACAACAGCGTATGCTGCCACATCGTCGCGTCGCGCCTTGCAGGAAGAAAAGGGCTGGCAATTTTCAGGCCCCGTAAGATCGGCTGAAAAGATGATGATAGAGAAAATAGCGGGAATAGATAAGCTGGTAATAGATCCAGGCCACGGCGGATATGACCCAGGGCTTCCTGGCGAAAAAGAGCTTGTTCTGGAGCTGGCCCGGCGTCTCGAAGAAGTTTTTACTCAAAAAGGAACAGAGGTAGTTCTCACGCGGACTTCAAATAGATACTTAACGCTTCCTGAAAGAGTCGAGCTGGTAATTAAAGAGAACCCCAACCTGTTTATCAGCCTTCATGTCGGCCGGCGTTTTTTCTCGGTCTTCAACATGACTAGTAAGGAAGTCCTTATCGACAGTATAAGAATTAAAAACCGTATAATCGATGCCTTATCAACCTCTTTCGGGGCGGACAAGGTTTTGGACCGGCGTTTCCCAGTCTACCTGGCAGATAACATTCCAACACCAGGGGTAGTGCTTGAGGTCCCATCTGATATTGATTTTACAGATGCCGAAACAAGATCAGCGCTGCTTCAGGCGATTGTTTTTTCGATCACAGAAAATGAACCGGAATTATCACTACCATATACAGAAGAAACCGGGTATTAAAATTGTATGGCTCGTCCATGCGGCTATTTTAATTGTTGTCACTATCGCGGGCGGACTCTACTGGGGTAAAAGTGTTACCAGCACTAAAAGACCTGAACCTGTTTACTCTTCCAGAAAAAACAGTATCTCTATAATTCTGTTTTTTCCCACCACAGAAAAATTAGCGGTTGAAACCAGGGAAGTAACTGAAAGAGGCGACAGATTATCGCTTGGAGAAGATATAGTCCGGGAACTGTTATCAGGTCCGGAGGAGGCTTCTCTCAAGAGGGTCGTTCCGCTTGGAGCCGAATTAAAGGCTTTCTATCTTGACACAGACGGCGTCGCCTACATCGATCTTGACCGCCAAGCCCTTGGTTTACCAAAAGACGCGTTTGAAGAGTACCTGGCAATACAGAGTTTTTTTCAAAGTCTAAAAAAGAATATCCAAGACATCAAAGCCGTGAAATTCCTGATAGACTCGAAGGAAGTCGACACCCTATGGGGACACATAGGCGCTGCCAGCCCCTGGAGGCAAAGTTATGAAGAATTGTGATTCTCCTATAGGAGTATTTGACTCAGGCCTTGGAGGATTAACAGTTTTAAAGGAAATTCACCATGCTCTACCGGAAGAAAACACCGTATATTTAGGTGACACAGCACGAGTGCCTTACGGAATTCGATCGAATGAAACAGTTCTTAAGTACTGTTTTGAAAATGTCAGGTTCCTAATGGACAGAGAAATAAAACTCCTGGTAGTCGCCTGCAATACAGCCTCGTCTATCGCTATAGAACGTATTCGCGAAAGTATAGGCATTCCGGTTATAGGCGTAATAGAGCCGGGAGCCAGGGCTGCTATTTCAGCAGCGCAAAACAATATTGCTGTTATAGGAACAGAAACCACTATTAAAAGCGGCGCTTATCAAAAGGCCATAAAAGAGCTGGACACTACGGTTAAAGTAGAAAGCAGAGCGTGTCCATTGTTCGTACCTTTGGTTGAAGAAGGCTGGATTGACAACGAAGTGGCAAAACTTGTGGCGGAAAAGTACCTGCTTGATCTACGAAATGTGGATGCGCTGGTTCTAGGATGTACCCACTACCCGTTGCTTAGAGCAGTAATTGGCGAGGTGATGGGTACAGTTCCACTTATAGACTCAGCATTAGAAACAGCCCGGGAAGTCATGTCTGTCCTTACTAGTGCCGGAACGTTGAGAAGCAAAAACAGGCAGGACGATAAACCGGGTAAGCACGAATACTATGTAACCGATATGCCGCAAAAGTTCTATGAACTTGTAGAACGGTTTCTGGGGCACAGCGCTGAAAACCTCTCCAAAGTAGATCTTTAGGATAAGCTCTTAATCTTTACAATGCTACGAGTATCATCACCATTTGACGCCCCTCCATTTTGGGATGGGTTTCTATTTTGGCGACATCATTCATCTCATCGGCCAGTTTTCTTAAAACTTTTACGCCGAGTTCCTGCCTGGCCATTTCACGCCCACGGAACCGTACTGTTACCTTCACCTTGTCCCCTTGTTTGATAAACTTTATGGCGTTACGCTTCTTGAACTCGTAGTCATGCGTATCTATCATAGGGCGCATCTTGATTTCTTTAAGAGTTACCGTGGCCTGTCTTTTCTTTGATTCCCGAAGCTTTTTACCTTTTTCAAACTTGAACTTTCCATAGTCCATAACCTTGCAAACAGGCGGATTGGAATCAGGGCTTATCTCTACAAGGTCCAGATCCCGTTCAACCGCTATTTTTAAGGCGCTTTGAACATCCATTATGCCTACCTGGCCTTCGTCAGCAACAACCCGTACTTCTTTAGCCCGTATCTGATTATTTATACGGGTTCTGTCAACAACCCTGGTAGGCATAGCTCGTCTGTGAGTAGCTATTGTAGTTTTCTCCTTTCTTACTTAAAAAAATGTGATGTTCCAATGTTACCGGAGAACAAAAATCTTGTCAAATTATAAATGGGCGTATCAGTGGGACAAAAACATATTCTAATACTGAAATACAGTCAATACCCATAACGTCAAAAAGGCAACAAAAGCTTAGACAGGCTGCGTCTGCATGTCAAAAAAATGACCCAAATAGACTGTAGACGCCCTTAAAAGCCCTGTTTTTTCATACTAAACGCTTGGCACGGGATGTGCCTTATGAAGTTGTCTGTAGCGAAAAATATCTTGGAGGTGGACTGTATGGCTGATGAGAATCAAGATGAAAATGATGAAAAAGATGAAAAAAAGCCGAAGCAATCCAACCTGCTGAAAATAATAGTTATTGTTTCAGCACTACTCATTACTGCAGGAAGCGGAGCGTTTGCCTATTTCAAGTTTTTTGCAGCAGATCAACAAAAAGATGAAAAGCCTGAAGAGGTAGAAGTAATGGATCCCAAAGAGCTGATATTTCCTCTTGATCCATTTGTGGTAAACCTGGGCGGACCGTCAAATTTTCTAAAACTAACTATCCAACTTGAGATGACGCTCCCTGAAGACAAACAATACCTGGAAAGCCGACTGGCTCCTATCAGGGACAGCATCGTTATCCTTCTTAGCAGCAAAACCGCCGAATCTGTGTCATCTCCTGCAGGAAAACTACAACTTAAGGATGATATAAATGTGCGTATTAACCAGGCCCTGGGCAAAGATCTTATTCGAAACGTCTACTTTACAGAATTTGTAATGCAATAAGCATGTCGAACATTTTATCACAAGATGAAGTCGATGCCCTGTTGCATGGGGTAAGCAGTGGTGACGTAGATGTATCATCAGATAAGGCCGAGGCAGGCTCTCAGACAACACCTTATGACCTGACCAGCCAGGAGAGAATAATTCGTGGCCGCATGCCTGCTATGGAGATGGCCAATGAACGGCTGGCCCGTCACTTGAGACTGTCTCTGTCTTCCGTGCTTAGACGTATGGTCGAGGTGGTAGGTGTCTCTGTCGGAATAACCAAGTTTGTGGATTTTATACGTACGATACCGTTGCCTTCCAGCATAAACCTTTTTAAAATGCGTCCTCTAACCGGCACAGCTCTTCTGGTATTAGGGGCTCCCATTGTATTTACGTTAATAGAGCTTTTTTTTGGTGGCAGCGGCAAAAGCCGAACCAAGACTGAAGGCCGGGAATTTACGCCGATTGAACAAACGATAATCAATAAGATAGTTCTAATGTTCTTAAGTAACATCGAAGACGCATGGCAAATGATAATTCCTATAAAAACAGAATATGTCGGTTCCGAAATGAATCCTCAATTTGTCAACATCGTAGCCCCTACAGAACTGGTATTAAAGATCGAACTATCGGTTGAAGTAGAGGCATTTTCCGATAAAATCCTAATCTGTATCCCTTACTCGATGGTTGAGCCGGTCAAGGAAAAGCTTCACAGCAGTTTTCAAAGCGATAAACTGGCACAGGATGACCGATGGGTAGGCGCTATCAAAAAACTACTGTTTCAATCAAGTGTCGATCTTTCAGTACCTCTGGGCAGCACACAACTGACTATCGGTGAACTTAAAGAACTTAAAGAGAACGATGTACTTGTTCTAAACACGGACAAAAACAGTGAACTGCCTCTATGCGTTGAAGGAGTTCCGAAGTTTTCCGTCCGACCCGGCATGTATCATGGTGCCCAAGCTGTAAAGATAACCAGTGTTTTGTCCCAAAAGGATTTTTAACAAAGACCGGCACACATGAATTTTTAAAGGGAGGTTTTAATAATGGCTGAAAATGAAACCGACAACACAAATGCCGCCGTACAGGAAACACCTCCGGAGCCGGCTCAACAGGCTGACTTTGAGGAGCTTGATTCCACAGGCAAAGATGGAAGCAAGGAAAAGGATATTGAGTTTCTGCTGGATATTCCTCTGGAAGTAACGGTTAAGCTTGGCCAGTCCAGGATGATAATCAAAGACCTTCTTTCTCTTACTCAGGGTTCGGTGATAGAGCTGGACAAACTTGCCGGCGAACCGATGGATATTTTTGTTAACGACAAAATGATCGCCCGGGGCGAGGTTGTCGTGGTAAACGAAAAGTTCGGGGTAAGACTTACAGACATCCTGAGCCCGACGGAACGCCTTAAACAGTTAGGTTAATGGATCTTTTAAGAATAATAGCGGCCCTTATTTTAATAGTGGGCATTTTATTTGCGGCTGTTTGGTTTCTTAAGAAGAGAAAAACAACGGCAGGTGATATGAACCTTCTCCGCTACTACCCCCTGGGGCCGAGAAAAGGTGTGGCGGCGCTAAAAGTTTACGACGAAGTGCTGGTGCTAGGTGTAACGCCTCAAAACATACAACTACTCAAAAGTTTTCCGGCTGACAAGGTTAAGCCAGAACCGGAGCAAAGTGGCAGCAACCCTTTAGATTTCAAAGCCATACTAGGAAGGCTTAAATGACCTGCACGAAATCTAAAAGCTCAAAAGAAACGGGCAACAACAGGCTCGCAACTTTTATCATCCAAATTCTTTTCATGACTCTGCCGGCAACGGCAGCAGCCCAACAGCAGGGAGGCCTGGATTTTCTGGGCTTCAAAGAAAGGCTGCCGCTTCCGATAGAAATACTGATTTTTCTAAGTGTTTTAAGTTTCATCCCAGCTATCCTGGTGATGTTTACGTCTTTTACCAGAATAATTATTGTTCTTGGCTTTCTAAGACAAGCGGTGGGTGCACAACAGACCCCGCCCAATCCCGTGCTGATAGGTTTGGCTTTGTTTCTCACCGCTTTTATAATGACCCCTACCCTCGAAGAAATTAATCAAGAAGCGCTGAAGCCATATCTTAAGGAAGAAATCTCCTATAACACCGCAATCGAAAAAGCCGCCGCTCCATTAAAAACTTTTATGATGCGGCAGGTAAGAGAGAAAGACCTTGCTCTTTTCCTGAAAATCTCAAAATCACAGACACCATCTTTACCCGAAGAAATTAAACTCAGCGTGCTTGTTCCAGCCTTCACGATAGGAGAATTACGAAGGGCTTTCGAAATAGGATTTCTTATATACCTGCCGTTTCTAATGGTCGATATGGTTGTGGCCAGCATAATGCTTTCAATGGGCATGATGATGGTTCCACCGATAATGGTTGCCTTGCCCTTTAAACTTCTTCTATTTGTTCTTGTCGATGGTTGGAACTTGATTATCGGCTCTCTGGTGACAAGCTTTGGATAGTGAGAACAAGCGAAAGGCTAAGAAAAGGAGAAGTAGTGACAGTTGAATTTTTAAACCAGATAGCCAAGCAGACAATAGAAACCACACTTATTGTGGCCGGTCCCATACTGCTGGTCAGCATGGTTGTAGGGTTGTTTATAAGCCTGTTTCAAGCGATCACCCAGGTTCAGGAGTTTACTCTGACCTTTGTTCCAAAGATACTTGCGGTATTTCTAAGTATATTTATTCTCCTGCCATGGATGACTCGCATAATGGTTGAGTTCACCACAGAGATTATCCGTTATATTCCTGAGGTCGGACGATGAAAAGCAAACCAGATTCCAACTTTAAGACACGGCATCGGGACCTTGCCTTAAAGCTATGCCCGCCCAGGAAATAAAAGCCATGGAACTAGAAAAATTCCTGTTGGTATTTCTGAGGGTTGCTATATTGATACCGCTCTTACCTGTCTTTGGCGGGAGAATGGTTCCAGCGCAGTTCAAAGTGGGCATGATCCTGGCTGTTGCCTATTTTCTTACACCACTGGTGGAAGTGCAGATGGAAGGTCCCATCTACCTGCGGATAGCCAGGGAGGTATTACTGGGCGGCGCAATAGGTTTTTCAGTAACCGTGGTTTTCACCTCAGTGATAATGGCGGCTCAGTGGATAAGCTTTATGATGGGACTGACAATGGCGAGTGCCTTTGATCCTACAATAGGCGGAATCGCTTCTCCGGTAGCACAGATGATGAATTTTATGGCTATTGTGGCGTTTTTTACATTTGACCTTCATCACCAAGTAATTCTGGCAATCGCCCAGACCTTTGACATACTGCCATCCAACGCCTCGCTTGCGGCCGGTGTTGTGGAAATGGTTCGCATACTTTTTATAACAGCTTTTAAATTAGCCATGCCCATTATTTTGATCGAGATTATGACAAATCTTATCCTCGGGTTCGTGGCCAAGGCCATGCCGCAGGCAAACCTGCTGGCTGTTGGATTTCCTCTTAATCTCGGTCTCGGGTTTCTGGGATTATTGCTTTTCCTGCCGTTTATTATCCAGGTTATTGGACACCTAGACTTCATTCCCAACTGGAGGTAACCGCTGTGGCTGAAGAAGAGGGTCAGGAGAAAACAGAACAAGCTACCTCCAGTAAAAAACAGAAAGCGCGGGAAAAAGGCGAAGTTCCTAAAAGTAAGGACCTCACTTCCACACTGGGTTTAGTAGCTCTTCTGGTATTTTTCTTTCTGTTTGGCAGTAACCTTCTTTCACAGGGCAAGATGATCTTCAGCAACTACTTCAGCAACTGCGGCCGGATCGTTATTTCAGAAACCGGATTGCCCGTACTGGCACGCGAAGCCATGGCTTCTCTTCTTATGGTTATAACTCCACCTGTTGCCACTGCTATGTTTGTTGCCCTTCTTGCACATATGATCCAGGTGGGTTTTCTCTTCAGCACAGAGCCGCTGACACCTAAACTCGAAAAAATTGATCCGATAAAAGGATTTAAGAAAATTTTCAGTTTCCAGAGCCTTGCAGAAACCCTTAAAGGAGTTTTCAAGGTTGTGGCACTTGTCTACATTTTAAAAGGAGTGCTTGAAAACAAAATTCCGGAAATGGCCGACATACCCTTTCTTTCCATAATGGATATAGCAAGAGTTATATTTGAAACCCTCTGGCTGGTGTTACTGGTCGGCATGTTGGCATACCTGATTTTTGCGGTTGCCGATTATGCATTTCAAATTTGGGATTTCGAACGAAAGCAAAGGATGAGCCGCCAGGATATTAAGGAGGAAAACAAGGAGCAGGAAGGCGACCCCATGATTCGCGCACGCGTACGAAGCATACAAAAAGAAATGGCGCGCAAGCGGATGATGGCTGACGTTCCTGAAGCAACAGTCGTGCTCACAAACCCGACACACATTGCCGTAGCACTCAAATACACCCCAGAAATGAGTGCACCACGTGTTGTTGCCAAGGGTGCCGGATGGCTGGCGGAAAAAATTAAGGAAACAGCACGCCAGGCCGGAGTACCCGTGATGGAGAACAAGCCCCTGGCAAGGGCATTGCATAAGCTTAACTTAGGAGAGGAAATATCTGAAGACATGTACAAATCAGTGGCACAGGTTCTGGCATACGTTTACGGCAGAAAACGGGCTGTAAATCAGCCTATACAAGCGCCTGCATAGGGATAGAACCTGCTTATTGGACCAAAATACGATGCGTCATAAATTTGGATGGATGTCAATATCAATGACACCGGTACTAAACACTAACCGGTTGGACGTTTAATGGGTGTTCACAGAAAACCGATCCCTGGTTGCTGAGCGCCCCCTAAAAACAAATATTAATATTATGGCACGTTTAAAGATAAGTAACGATATTGTCCTGGCGCTTGCCGTAGTAATGGTAATCGGGGTAATGATTATCCCTCTTCCCACCATACTGCTCGATCTGTTCCTTACCCTAAGTATCTCCATATCAATTATGATCCTTCTGATATCCACGTATATAAAAACCCCCTTGGAGTTTTCCGTATTTCCCCCGCTTCTGCTTATAGTGACGCTTTTCAGACTGGCAATGAATATAGCGGCAACACGGCTGATTCTGCTTCACGGCGATGAAGGCTCCGGAGCCGCAGGCGGGGTAATCAAGGCCTTTGGCGGCTTTGTAGTTGGAGGGAATTTCGCGGTAGGGGCGATAGTATTTCTCATACTCGTTCTCATTAACTTTGTGGTTATAACCAAAGGCGCAGGTCGTATAGCAGAGGTCTCGGCCCGGTTCACCCTGGACGCTCTGCCCGGCAAACAGATGAGTATAGACGCTGACTTAAACGCGGGACTTATTGACGAAACAGAAGCAAAGCGCCGACGAAAAGAGACTTCGCAGGAGGCGGATTTCTATGGAGCCATGGACGGTGCAAGCAAATTTGTGCGTGGCGATGCAATAGCCGCCATTGTAATCATGGCGGTAAACATAGTGGGGGGCCTCCTGATAGGCGTTTTGCAGAAGTCAATGGCTGTGGGTGATGCCGCTACAACTTATACGATCCTTACTATCGGCGAAGGATTGGTTGCCCAGATACCGGCTCTTATAGTCTCAACTGCCGCCGGTATAGTAGTAAGCCGCTCAGCTACCGAAAACAGTCTTTCCACTGATATGTCGCAACAGGTATTTATGCAGCCAAAGGCTCTCGGCACAACATCAGGCGTGCTGGTGCTTCTGGGGCTTGTACCGGGATTACCACACATTCCATTTATTCTCCTGGCCGCAGGCGCAGGAACAGCGGCTTATTTCTTAACCTCGTTTAAGAAGAAGACCGAGGAAAAAGCTTTGGAGTTGGAGGTTGCACCAGAGGCCGAGCCTCCTACGGAAAGCATTGAATCACTTCTGCCTCTTGACGCTCTGGCCCTTCAGATCGGCTACGGATTAATTCCTCTTGTAGAGGAAGAGGGAGGACTTTTAAGCCGCATTAAGGCCATAAGGAGACAGGAAGCCCTGGATATGGGATTCATAGTTCCTCCGATACATATAAAGGACAATCTTTCGCTTAAACCTAACGAGTACAGTTTATTGATAAAGGGGATTGAAGTAGCCGGAGGTGAGGTGATGCCGGATTACTATATGGCGCTTGATCCAGGTGGAGTTAAGCGACCGATAGAAGGGGCTTTGGAGACAAAAGACCCTGCTTTTGGACTGCCCGCTTTCTGGGTAGAGAAAAAAGACCTGGAACGGGCTCAGCTTGCCGGTTACACAGTGGTTGACACATCCACTGTTGTCGCAACTCATATCACGGAGATCATAAAAACACACTCTGCTGAAATACTCGGAAAACAAGAGGTTCAGGGACTGCTGGATAACCTAGCTAAAGTAAATCCCAAAGTTGTCGAGGAAGTTGTACCTAGCCTGCTTACGCTGGGTACGGTACAGAGAGTACTTCAGGATCTGCTTCGGGAAAGAGTATCTATCAGGGACATGTCAACTATTCTGGAAACCCTTTCAGAGTATGGAACAATAACCAAAGACCACGAGGCTCTGACCGATTATGTCAGACAAGCCCTGGCAAGAAATATCACAAAACAGCATCAGGGGCCTGATGGCGTTGTTGCAGTCATAAGCCTTGAGCCGTCTCTTGAACGCACGCTTGGGGAGGCGCTTCAAAGTACTCCGCGCGGCTCATACCTGACACTGGAGCCTGCGGTTATACAGCAGATACTTGAAAAAATCAGAGCGCTGCAAGCAGAAGCAGCCGGGATGGGCTATCAGCCGGTACTTCTTTGCTCTCCACTTATCAGAAGACCACTTAAAAAGATGACGGAAAGAGTGGTGCCGGGTATGGCTGTCCTTTCGCATAATGAACTTCTGCCAAGCACTCAGCTTCAATCCGTTGGTGTAGTGAGGTTGTCTGATGAAGATTAGGCAATTTATCGGTAATGATTTCAAGGAGACTCTGGCACTGGTAAAACGGGAACTCGGTCCGGACGCTGTGATTATGTCCGCCCGCACCATAAAAAAAGGCTTTGGCCTGATGAAAGACCGCGTGGAGATAACAGCGGCTCTGGATTATGTGCAGCCTCCTGTCAGTCCACAGGTCAGGAAAAAAAAGGCTATGACTATCGCCGAAGGCAATGCCGAGATATTTGAATTAGACGATAAAGGATCCTTTGTCAACAACCTGGATGAAGCTATAAATAAAGGTATCGACAATAACAAGATTGAAGCCGTTCTGGAAGAGATAAGATCACTAAGAGGAGATCTCACGCCTGTTCTTACAGGCTTGGAACAAAAAAGTCTCTACCCTCTTGTACGTAGTGGTATAGACCGGGAGTTGGCCGCACAGCTTGTAAGCCGGGCAGGCGGCTCAGACAAGGAAACTCTGAAAAAAACTATTTCCAACGATTTTAAAAAAGCGGATCCTCCTGATTCCAGCAAACGCGTTCATATTTTTGCAGGCCCTACCGGTGTGGGAAAAACAACAACTTTGGCTAAAATCGCTGCCGACTGCGTTCGGAAAGGCAACCAGGTTGTAATCACCACCTTTGATCTCTTTCGACCCGGAGGTGAAGCACAGTTGCGCTCTTATGCAGATAAATTAGGAAATGGCGTGTTCTTCAAAACTCTCGGGTCTATGGGAGAGCTTTTCGACCTTCTTACTCATACAAACGACAAAATTTTCATAGATACACCTGGACGTTCTCCTGGAGACAAAGGCTTCCTGGATGGACTTTTATCGTTCCAGTTTACTGATATGCCGATTAACACTTACCTGCTACTGAGCGCAAATACCGATCCAGAGGCCAATATGTCCGTATATAAAAAGTATGAAGGTCTACATATGGATTCCCTGATATTCACAAAAGTGGATGAGGGGGTACGCTTTGGATCTCTTTATAACCTCGCTCTTGCCTCCGGCAAGCCGGTCTCGCATCTTACGACCGGCCAGAACGTGCCTGACGACATTATGACACCAAGCAATGAGGAGCTGGCAGATTTAATTATGGAAAACAGTTTATTCGGAGGAAACCAAACATGATAGAAGAGTCTGTCTTGCCCGAGAAGATGAAAATACAGAAAGCCACCAGGGTCATCGCCGTGACCAGCGGTAAAGGGGGCGTGGGCAAGACCAACATAGTGGGAGCCTTTTCTCTCTACTTTGCCCGTCAAGGCAAGAAGGTTATGATTCTGGATGCTGACCTGGGCTTGAGCAATATAGACGTCCTGTTCGGCATCAGCCCTAAGTACAATATCGAGAATGTTCTTGCGGGCGAAAGAAGGCTTTCCGAAGTCGTGGTCAACGGTCCTCAAAATGTACGGATTCTGCCGGCCAGCTCAGGCAGCCAGTGGCTTACACACCTTAACGAGGAGCAAAAGATAAAACTCCTGGGAGAACTTGACGATTTTGATGAAGACATTGATATCTTGCTGGTTGATACAGGAGCAGGAATTGCATCAAATGTCCTGTTTTTCTGTGAGGCTTCTCAGGAAATCATTGTTGTGGTCACACCAGAGCCAACATCTATAACAGATGCTTATGCTCTTGTAAAAGTGATGTCTCAGAACTACGGCGAACGCAAGTTCAGAGTTCTCGTTAATATGGCTTCCGGCTCTAGCGACGCTCTTGAAACCTTTCGCAGACTTTCCCTCGTAGCTGACAGGTTTTTAAACGTATCTCTTGATTATCTTGGTTACTTTTCGAATGATCCCCTGGTGCCCAAGGCGGTTCGCAGTCAGAACTCTTTCCTGGAGCGTTATCCTGGTGCCCAGGTTTCGAAAGATGTCATGGCCGTAGGCCGTGCCCTTCAGAACGAGTCCGTTCCTGAGGTAAAAGGCGGAATGCAGTTCTTTTTCAGAAGAATTTTTGGAGGTATTTCAGCATGAGCGTCTCTGTCAACACCGAAGAGAAAGAGAGGGAGAGAGATCTTCTTGTTCAGGAGTTTATCCCTAAGATTAAATACCTGGCTTCCCGTCTAAGCGCTACGCTGCCGACAGGCCTAAGCATGGATGACCTGATAAGTGTTGGAGTTATCGGCCTTATAGACGCGATGGATAAGTACGACGCTTCACGGAATGCAAGGCTTACCACTTATGCAGAATTCAGAATCAAAGGAGCTATGCTTGATGAGATTCGCTCTATGCAATGGGGATCAAGGGGGATGAAGAAGAGAATGGCCGATGTAAAGAAAGCCTACTCGGTCCTAGAAAAAAGACTGGGACGACATGCGGAAGAGGACGAGGTGGCTGATTACCTGGGTCTGAGTCTCGAGGAGTTTCATAAGCAGACAAGTGAAGCCGGTATGTCGGTGCTTCTAAACTTTGAGGATCTACTGCCGCATGGAGGAGATGGAGATATGGATATCATGGAATGTATATCAGACAAACAGAAGGGAGGTCCGGCAGCAGCCATGGACCTGCTGGAGGTGAAAACCATTCTCGGAAAGCAGATAGATAGTCTTCCGGAAAAAGAACGTCTTGTTATGACTCTTTACTACTATGAAGAAATGACCATGAAAGAGATTGGGGCTGTGCTGGGTCTGACAGAATCCAGGGTTTGCCAGCTTAATGCTCAGGCGCTTCTACGTCTTAGGGATAAGGTTGAGGTGTTGAAGGGCTCTAGAGAAAAAGTGGGGTTTTAAAGACTTTTGCATTTCGTACGTTTGGGCTTTAATAAACAAAATGTTTCTGCCGATAAATAAAAATATCGTAATTACAGGTTTAAAATTTAAGGTTTAAAGATAACCTTGAACCGCTAAAAAGTCAACTTTGAGCGGTGAACCCGATAACCTAAGAAGAGGAAACATTGACAATGATCAAAGAGTTGCTTAAACAGCTTGAATCTGAAGATTCCTCTGTGCGCCGTGATGCAGCGGCAAGGCTAGGAGAAACAGACGGCCGAGCCATCTACCCCCTGATTAAATCCCTATGGGATGAAAGTCCGGGTGTGCAGGAAGCGGCTGTAAACTCTCTGTCAAGTTTTGCGGATGAGGCAACCGTATGGGCGGTGCTGCCTCTTTTGAGAGAAGACGCTCCCAGACGCAACATGGCGATAG
The DNA here is from genome assembly GCA_027021335.1 of Nitrospirota bacterium. GTDB lineage: Bacteria > Nitrospirota > Thermodesulfovibrionia > SZUA-242 > SZUA-242 > JALUUO01. The sequence continues at coordinate 20,365 of JALUUO010000088.1, read as the reverse complement.
AAATTCTGACTCGTATCGGCCCCAAGGTTGTACCATTTATGGCTAAAATGCTTATAGACAAGGATCCGGATGTCAGAAAATTCCTGACCGATGTATTCGGAGTTGTGGGCGGTGATCAGGTGGTGCCTCCTCTTATAGAGGCTCTTTCAGACGAAAATGCCAACGTGCGCGCCTCTGCTGCAAAGTCACTAGGTATGTTGGGCGTAAAGGAGGCGGTTCCGCATCTTGTCAGACTTTTGGAGGACGAGGAATGGGTCGCCTTCGGCGCTGTCGAGGCGCTTGGAAATATTGCTGATGAAGAGGCGGTAAACGCCATAACTTCTCTGCTTGACGGACCATCGCTGCCGTTAAAAACCATGGCGATAGAAGCATTGGGAGAAATAAGGTCGCCGCTTGCAACCAGCGCGTTATTCAACACTTTGGAGAAGGTGAATAGCGAAGAAAAAAAACTGGTTGCCAAGAGCCTGGTTAGAATCGGTATCAGCAATACCATGGGCCTGGAATCCGTGCTTATGGATTTATTAAAAAGCGGCGGGCACGAGGATAGAATCATTGCCGCACAAGGTCTTACAGATTTAAAATCCGCGAAAGCCGTCGCCCTAATGGTGGAACTTGCCGGTGCTCAGGATGCGTCCAATCCTGAGGAGGAAGAACTCTACAGGGTGTTGATGGAGGCTATAGTTCACATAGGTGACGCTGCCGGACTTGCGCGTCTTCTTGAAAAAAATAAGGAACTTAAATACCGGGCAAAAGTAGCTGTTATAGATGCGTTGGGAAGTCTTCAAAGCCGGATAGCAGTAAAACCTCTTTTGAATTGTCTGAAAAGTCCTCAGCGGGAGGTTCGACGCGCCGCTGCACGGGCTCAGGCCAATATTGCCGAAGATGCATCTGCCACCGGTCTGATGGGTGACGGACTTACAGATGAAGACGGCCATGTTCGCAGATCCGCAGCACGTGCCCTGGGCAGAATAGGTGAAAAGAAGGCCTTGCCTGCGCTGCTGGATATTATTCGTAAAGAAACTTATCCGGACGTGCTTGAAGATGCCATTGAAGCTGCTGTTTCCCTGGATGAGTCTGTGCTTGGCCGTCTGACTAAAAGCAAGAAAAACTCTGTAAGGCAGGTTATTGCACGTCTTGCGCGTGGGAAAGAACTGCTGCCATTGGTCCGTGATAAGGATTCTGACGTGAGAGTTGCTGCTGTTTTGTCGCTTGGCCAGGACGATGATCCTAAGGCTGGAGAAATACTCGCTAAACTTATAACCGATACGGAAGTGGAAGTGCGTAAGGCTGCTGTTCGTGGACTAGGTGCAATCGGAGACAAAGGCTGCCGCAAAGCTCTTGTAAAGTGCCTGTCGGATAAGGATATGTGGGTGAAGATGTTCGCAATCGACGCACTGGCGGATCTTGATGAGCCTTCGGCTGTAAGTGCTGTGCGTAAGTTGCTTGCCGTTCGGGAAGAAGGTCCGGTTAGAATCGCGGCCGTACGCTACCTAGGACGATTTGGAACCAAAGAGGACTTATCCAAATACACTAAAGATACCGATCCTCTTGTAAGAGACGAAGCGATCTACGCTATCGAATCCATGGAAGCAGAGGAAACAAACTAATGTTCAACTCTGTAAAACTTTCTAACGAAACATTTCATAAGGCACGGGACTATATTTACAGCAAGTGTGGTATTTACATTCAGGACACAAAAAAATACCTGGTCGAAAACCGTCTGCAAAAACGTTTACAAGAAAAAAATCTGAGGAGTTTCGAAGATTATCTCTACTTGCTTCAATACGACAAAAACGAGCAGACACAACTGTTTAACCTTATTACAACACGTGAAACAAGTTTTTTCAGGGAGCCGCTGCTTCTTGAGGCCTTTTACAAAGTGCTTCTGCCACAGGTGTCAAAATCCAAAGCAGGAAAACCGATAAACATTTGGTCTGCCGGGTGTTCAACAGGAGAAGAACCATATACCCTGGCCATGTATCTGCTCGAGTACAGCGGAGGCCGAAGCAATGCCAAGATACTTGGCACAGACCTAAGCAGTGACGCAATAGCAAGTGCAAAGCGCGCTGTTTACGGAGATTATTCCCTTCGTAATGCAACACCGGAGTTTCTGAAAAAATATTTTACTAAAACAGCCGGAGGTCTCACAGTATCTCCAACAGTAAAAAAATTGGTGCAATTCAAAGAGATGAACCTGACAGACGAACGGGCGATGCGTGGAGTACGAGGAATGGATTTCATCTTCTGCCGTAATACAATGATTTATTTTGATAATAGTGTAAAGCAAAAAGTTGTTTCATTTTATTATGACTCTCTAAGCCCTGGAGGTTATCTTTTTGTGGGAGCATCTGAGAGTCTGCACTCTGTCTCAAGGGCATTCAAGCCGATGGCTATAAACAAGGCTGTCGTCTATAAAAAGGGGTGATGATTGTTATGAAAATGAGAATATTGATTGTGGATGATGACTCTACAACCAGAAAGATTCTTGGAATGTATGTCAGGCAGAAGGGCTTTGATGTGGTAACGGCTGAAAACGGACTTGATGCTCTTGAGAAGCTGGCAACAGAGCGGGTGAATCTTATAATGACCGACTTAAACATGCCGAACATGGATGGGATCGAACTAATCAAAAACCTGAAGGCCAGTCCTGACTATGCCGATATTCCTGTCATGATGATCTCAACAGAGGCTGACGAGGAGGAAAAAAAGATGGCCCAAGATGCAGGGGCTACCGCCTACCTGGTAAAGCCTGTGACAGGAGATGTGGTCACTGACAATGTAAAGGATATACTCAAACAATTTTTTTCCGGGAGGCTCGCTTGATATGGTTGATCTTAAGATGAGAATTATGGTGATTGACGACTTCTCCACCATGAGACGGATTGTTAAAAACATACTTAAACAGCTCGGATATACGGAAATAGAAGAGGCCGAAGATGGAGAACATGCTCTCAGTAAATTAAGGGAGAAGCCGGTTCAATTCATAATAAGTGACTGGAACATGCCGAAAATGGACGGGCTGGAACTTCTTAAAAGTGTCAGGAATGATTCTCAGTTAAAGGAGATACCGTTCCTTATGGTTACTGCAGAATCTGAAAAAGAAAATATCATGGCAGCTATCGGAGCCGGTGTCAGCAACTACATTGTTAAGCCGTTTACAGCAGAAATTCTTAAGGAAAAAATGGATAAGGTCCTCGAAAAACACGGACTGGCTTAGTTAGTTAATTCGTTAGAAAAGCCTTATCAGTATAATCATAGAAGGCTATTAATTTTAAAAAGCAGTTTAATGAGCGGACAGGAGATTCGTCCCTAATTTAGAAAAGGAAAACAAAACCAATGCCGGATGAAATGGAAGAGATAATAAACGACTTTATCATTGAGACACAGGAAGTGCTGGATGGTCTGGATGAAAAGTTTGTGGATCTTGAAAGCCGCGGCGAAGATCCTGATCTTATAAACGAGATATTCCGTTCGGTTCACACTGTTAAAGGGGCGGCCGGTTTTCTTGGCTTTCAACAGATAGTCGATGTGTCACACCGTGCAGAGACACTTCTTAAAAAGATTCGTGATGGTGAAATGAGCTTAACCCGGGAAATCACCGATGTTGTTCTTAAGGCTGTTGACACCTTAAAAGTGTTGATTGATCATGTTAAAGCCAGAGATGGTGTTCAGGAGGATATAGATCTTCTTCTTCGCGTACTGGAATCAGCTGCCGAGCCGGCGATAGAACCCAGCCAGTCAACACCTGATGCCGAACCGGAAGCAACACCTCGTATAGGCGAAATCCTGGTGGAAGAAAAGACAATAAGCCGTGAGGATCTTGACAATGCTCTCGAGGAACAAGATCGAGAGAGGAAAATAGGTGAGATTCTGATCGACCAAAAAGGTATAGAACCTGAATTCGTACAAAAAGCCCTGAACCAACAGAAGAACCTGGATCAAAAGAAAAATGAAGCGGAAAAAGCAGAAAAAGAGGTTTCCCATAACATTCGTGTAGACGTGAAACGACTTGATTCCGTAATGAACCTTGTGGGCGAAATGGTCCTGGGCAGGAACCGGCTTATTAATATAGGATCACGCCTTGAAAAGAGCTATCCGGATGACCTAGATGTACAGGTACTTCTTGATAATCTCTCGTTCATAAGTCTTGTAACCACAGACCTGCAGATTGCGGTTATGAAAACCCGGATGCAGCCTGTACGCAAAGTTTTTAGTAAGTTTCCCCGCATTGTCCGTGATCTAAGCCGTAAGCTGAACAAGGAGGCGGAACTGCATATTTTCGGCGAAGATACGGAACTCGATAAATCAGTGATCGAAGAGTTGGGAGATCCACTGGTGCATATGATTCGAAACACGATTGATCATGGCATAGAGCCTCCGGAAGAACGACTTGCAGCAGGAAAACCCCGTGCGGGAAAGATAGAGTTGAACGCCTCACAGGAAGGCGATCATATTTTGATAGAGATTCGGGACGACGGCAAGGGCATGCCGCTGGAACGTATCAGGCAAAAGGCTGTTGAAAGGGGTCTTGTTTCTGAGGCCGAAGCGGCAAGGATGGATGATAAACAGGTGCTTGACTTCATCTTCATGGCCGGATTTTCCACGGCTGAGAAACAGACGGAATTAAGCGGGCGCGGTGTTGGAATGGATGTAGTCAAGACTCACATTGCCCGTTTAAACGGATATGTAGAAGCATCAACTGAGAAAGGCAAGGGGACTCGGATAAAGATCACTCTTCCACTAACACTTGCAATTGTTCAGGCATTGATGGTGAGCGTTGGAGACCAAACGTACGCACTGCCTCTTTCACCGGTCAACGAAACACTTAAACTCCGCCGCTCGGATATAAAAACCATCGATGGAAGACCGGTGATAACCATGCGGGGCCAGGTAATTCCTGTAGTGGATCTAGGCAGGGTATTTGATGTTTCAGGCCTTGAAATAACTCCCGAAGGCAATGACGATGTTTACCTTGTGGTTGTTTCTCTCGGAGATCGAAAATTCTCGATTATGGTAGACCGGCTTATAGGAAAAGAGGAGATCGTTATAAAAAACATGAAGGGCTTGAATGCTGAAAAAGAGGGGATTGCAGGCGCTACAATAACAGGAGACGGCAGGGTAGTTCTCATTGTTGATTTAACTGTTTTGCTAAGAGAAATGATGCAAACGGCAATGGCATAGTTCGGGCAAACTGTGCTCGGTGTTCAGTAAATAAGGATGTTACGGATGAAACAGACACGCATACTGGTTGTTGATGATTCGGCTTTTATGAGAAGGGCTCTCAAACAGATGCTTGAAAGCGATCCGGATATTGTTGTAATCGATACTGCGCGTGACGGCAGTGAGGCGGTGGAGAAAACTGTACAACTGCGGCCGGACCTGGTCACCATGGATATCGAGATGCCTAAAATGAACGGTCTTGATGCCCTCAGGCTTATTATGGAAAAACGTCCTACGCCGGTTTTAATGGTTAGTTCTCTTACCAGTGAGGGGGCCAATGTTACTCTTGAAGCTATGGAACTTGGCGCACTGGACTTTATCCCGAAAAATTTATCTGAGATGTCGGTAAATATCCTTAAAGTTAAGGAAGATCTGCTTAAAAAAGTTAAGTTGCTGGCAAAGAAGAAGCTGGGCCGGCCGGTAAAAAGACAAGCAGTTAAACGACCTAATATCTCTACCTTATCGAAAAAATTTGACTCCTATACCAGCCAGCGGCGCATAGGCATAATCTCTATCGGAACCTCAACAGGAGGCCCCATGGCACTTCAGAAGATACTGCCTTATCTGCCTGCCAACCTTCCGGTGGGGGTCGTAGTGGCTCAACACATGCCGGCCGCCTTTACAGGCACGTTCGCCCAACGCTTAAATAAAATTAGCCAACTGGAAATCCGCGAAGCCGTAAATGGAGACATAATCAAACAGGGTGTTGTTCTGGTGGCCCCAGGTGGAAAACATATGAGGGTAAAACGAATCGGGGCTATTGAAACCAGGGTTGTTATATCAGATGAACCCAAAACAGCTCTCTACAAGCCTTCGGTTAACGAATTGATGCTCTCTGTGGCCGAGTTTTACCCCGGCAGAGCACTTGGCGTAATTCTCACCGGCATGGGTAATGACGGTCATGCCGGAATAAAAGCTATCAAGCAAAGCGGCGGAAAGGCTTTTGCCCAGGACGAAGAAAGTTCTGTCGTCTACGGTATGCCACGTGCAGTGGTAGATGATAACCTTGCTGACAAGGTGCTTCCGATTGATACTATGGTCGGTGAACTTATAAATGCTGTGTAGTTTGGAATTTGCGTCAAAATAAAGCTATATTTTTTGTGCTGATTCCTATTGGAAATGGAGGGCAGAAATGGATTATCAACTAGTCACATTCAAGCTGGATGAAGAAGAGTTCGGCGTGGATATACTTAAAGTCCAGGAGATTATTCGAACGGTTGAAATTACTGTCGTACCCAAAATGCCGGGCTATATGGAAGGTGTTATTAATCTCAGAGGCAAGGTAATTCCTGTTGTGAATCTTCGCACCAGGTTCAACAAGCCAACAACCGAGCAAAACAATAACACACGTATAGTTGTGGTAAACCTAAACAACATAACTCTGGGCCTTTTAGTGGACAGCGTATCAGAGGTACTGAGACTCAGCGAAGATGTTGTAGAACCGCCGCCGCCCATAATGGAAGGCGGTATGGATACCGAATACATTCAGTCTGTAGGCCGCCTGGAAGACCGCTTGCTGATACTGCTGGATTTGGAAAAGGTTTTCGGAGACGATGGTGTTCTGTCTTTTGTATAAGAACACGGCTAAAAGAGGAGAGTATGGCTGATAATTCTAAAGTTGATAATAGTGAGAGAAGAGAATTCGTTAGGATTGACGATACTATTGGGCTTGAAGCAAACTTAGTCGATCCTGCAAAAAGAAAATCGGTTCGTGCAAGGGAATTGTTAATGCCTGCACCCCTTGAAAGACTTTTATCCAAAGACTATGAAACAGAAGATTCCAAAACCCTTCGTTACCTTGCAGCGATCAACTCAAAGCTGGACCTGCTGATAAAACATCTTGTTTCCGACTACAGTTCCCTCGAAGGTTTTGATAACCAGAGTGTAAATCTAAGCGCTTGCGGCATTAATTTTCCTATGTCTGTAAAGCCTGATGAGGGAGATCTTGTAGAGATAAAAATGCTACTACCCGGCTCCCCGCCGGTTTCCATATGCGCCTATGCTGAGGTACTAAGGGCAGAAGGCCCAAAAGAGAGCGGCAAATATGACGTAGCCGCCAAGTTTATATCTATGGGCGAAGATATACAGGAAGAAATAGTGCGATATATTTTTGACAGGCAGAGGGAGCTCCTCAGAGCCAAAAGAGAGCAGTCGTAATGTTTGCAGTCATTGGATTTATAGTAGTTCTTGGGTCGGTGGTCGGAGGATATGTCCTGGAGGACGGCAACCTGCACGTGCTCTATCAACCCATAGAACTTCTTATTATAGGGGGTGCTGCTTTGGGATCTTTTTTTATTGCATCACCGTCTGGTGTCATCTTCACGACACTTAAAACAATAGCTACTATCTTCGGGGGAGAACCAGCTAAGGCTCAGTACCTGGAACTGCTTACCTTGATGAATCGTATATTTGCGAAAATCAGGAAGGAGGGTCTTGTCTCTATAGAAGAAGACGTGGAAAACCCTCATGAAAGCCCGATGTTTACCCAAGCTCCCGGGTTGCTTAAAAACCATCATGTTGTAACTTTTTTGTGTGACAACCTGAGAGTTATTATGACAACAAATATTTCGCCACACGAGCTTGAAGCTGTTATGGATATGGAGCTGGACAGCCATCATGAAGAGGCAATGATTCCGGCCCAGGCGATAACCAGAATTGCCGATGGCCTGCCGGCCCTTGGAATAGTCGCAGCCGTTTTAGGTGTGGTAATAACTATGGGTAAAATATCAGAGCCACCGGAGGTCCTTGGCCACAGCATAGGAGCCGCCCTGGTAGGAACTTTTCTGGGGGTATTGCTTGCATATGGTTTTGTGGGTCCTATCGGCACAAACCTGGAGTACAAAGCAAGAGAAAGTGCGATCTTGTACCACATAATAAAAGTAGCACTGGTAGCCTTTGTGGGAGGCAGTGCTCCACAGGTAGCCGTGGAGTTCGGGCGCAGAGTGGTTTCCGGTAATGGAAAACCGGACTTTTTAGAATTGGAGGAAGCCTTAAGAAACAAGTAAAAACGCATTGAGGTATCAATTATGAGCAGTCAGAAACAGCCGATTATCATAAAAAAGATTAAAAAAGGACATGGAGGTCATCACGGAGGCGCCTGGAAGGTGGCCTATGCCGATTTTGTTACCGCTATGATGGCGTTTTTTCTCCTTATGTGGCTGCTGAATATGAGTTCTCATGAGCAGCGTGTGCGCTTGGCCTATTACTACAAGAACTTCAGTATCTTCGAAAAAAGCGGCGCTGTCGCCATAGGTGCCGAGGGCGAAACAGTAAGCCTTTCAGGACAGGGACAGGAACAGCTTAACTCTCCTTCCGATAGAACTAAGCCCGGCAGCATGTCGAAAGTTACAGATCTTACAACGCATGAAAGGCTTGAACATGATTTAAAATACGCTATAACAGAACGTCTTGGAGAGGAAACCGGTGAACAGGTACTGATAGACAGAGTGGAAGGAGGACTCAGAATACAGGTGACCGACAGGGATGGACGCGCAATGTTTAAACTCGGCAGTGCCACTCCCAGGCCTTTAGCCAAAAAAATTGTTAACGTCATAGCCAAAAGCATAGTCGATCTGCCCAATAAAATCATGATTGAAGGACATACGGATTCCTATGGTTTTAAAAACGGCGGCAACTATACCAATTGGGAACTGTCCTCAGACCGTGCTAATGCAATAAGAAGACTGCTGGTTAAAGCTGGAGTACAAGTAGATAGAATTGCCAGGGTTGCAGGGTATGCCAACACTGAACGGCTTGTTCAAGATGTTCCTATGGATCCTAGAAACAGACGGATAACTATTATATTGCTTGATGAGGTCCCGGAAGAGCAAAGCAGCAGAAATAAGCTGATAAATACTAAACCTGAACGCCTGGATTCCGTTAAGAAAACGGAAGGACAGAAGTAGGTTTATTTTATATACCATATCTCGGGAGGGTATTAAATGTCAGTCAATACACTCGATGAAATAATACTAAAAACAGTGGACATTCCGGCGGTCCCAATGGTTGCTGCCAAAGTCATGCGGCTTATCGAGTCGCCAAACTGCTCACTGCAAGAGTTACAAGAAGTTATCAGTGGTGATCCGGCGGTCGTGTCACGGTTGCTGCGCATTGCCAACTCTTCATTTTATTCCGGGGGCAAACGGCAAATCGATTCGGCTGAAGCCGCAGTAATGACGATGGGATTTGATACCCTTAAAAATATGGTGCTGGCATCTTCGATTAAACAGGTTTATAAACATTTCGGGCTGTTTGAAAAAATGTCGTGGGAACATTCTCTGGGTGTTTCCATGTCAGCCGGAATGCTTGCCAAGCAATTTGGGGTAAGACAAGACGAGGCCGCTACCGCAGGATTGCTGCATGACATCGGCAAAGTTGTCATTAATAACAGAATGCCGGAGAGATATTCCAATATTATTGAGACAGTCTACAGCGAAAATGTTCACGCATACGAGATTGAAGACTCGGAAATCGGCTTTAACCACTGTCAGGTGGGAGAGCTTGTAGCTAAAAAATGGAAGCTGTCCCCATCTTTGATTGCAGCTATAGCCTATCATCATTACCCCGACAGGATTCCTGAGGAAGAAAAGGAATATACATCCCTTTGCGAATTAATTAAACTTACAGACGGTATATGCAAGAGTCTGGGCATTGGTGGTGGCGAACCTGTGGCTACAGAGCTGGACGGAGCAAATATTATCAGCCAGGAGGAACTTCTCAACTTTGTGAACGAATTCAAAGAGAAATTTTTGACGGAAAAACTGAAGTTCATATAGTTTTCATAACTGTTAAGGAAACCTCCAAGTTGAGCCATTTATCATGAATATATATTTTGAAGTTCAGAGAACTACACAAAAGTTCTTTGTTACGGATGGTTACTAATAAAACAACTCAAATCTGAAGTGAGCCGGACTAATGGTTGATATCTCTTTTAAACCAATCTTAAGTATCCCCCAAGTCAGAGAAATAAAAAAGGGAGAAAAACATCCTGAAAAAGACAGGCAGCAGAAAAAAAGACATAATGATAAGCACTCTCCCCCGAAAAAGGGGAGGATCGATATAAAGGCTTAAATACAGGGGCTTTTAATTGAAGTTGCTATATTATTAACCTTACTTAAAAACAAACTTGGAACCCGGTTTAATTTTATTCTTTTTAAACCAACCTTGAGCAACTTCCAGTGCATATTTAGCCTTTTTAGATGGTCTTGTGATATCTAATGAATGCGGCTTCATCGAATGGACTTCAATTAAAACCTTGTTTTCGTCAAAAAAACCTATATCCAAAGGAATATATGTATTCTTCATCCAAAAACCATGCAGACCGCTTTCTTCAAAAATGAAAAGCATTCCATGGTCATCCTGCAACAACCTTCTAAACATCAAGCCACGTTGCCGTAAAAGAGGGTTATTTGCTAATTCCACAACAAGCTCATGATTCTCTATTTGAATAACTATTTTAGGAAAAAAATCAGCCACTTTATCTGAAGCGTAAGTGGGCGCAACCAGAGTGAAAAAAACAAGTAAGATTATCGCTTTTGTTATAGTTTTATTTAAACTCATAATGGAGTATAGATACTAATATTTTTTCATTTTAGGCTACTTTTGATAACAGTTTAGTAACTTTTACCGTAGCATTTGCAATTTTTCCTAGTATCTTATCCAGTTTTGCCAGACCGTCAACAGCTTCTTTGCTTTTTTTTGCAGCTTCCTTCATCGCCTCTGTTGCTTCCTTATACTCTTGGGTATCCTTTTTAATACTTGCATCGATTAAATCAATCTGCTGTCCATACATTATGTCTAGCTTAGACAACAACTCGTTAGAAGGATGATTTTGAGAATCTCTAAGTTTCTCAAGGTTTTTAATTGTATTTTGAAACTCTTTGCCCAGGGTCGTCATAAGTAGTCTCCTTTAAGTTTAGTTATCTATAACCTGATATATCGCTACTAATGCTTCTATCTGCTTTGCATATACCTTGATATCATCTGTTGAATATTTTTTATTTTTTATAACTTTAACAAGTTCGGCATTTGCTTTTTTAAAGCCGGTAATAGTCTTTTCTGTTTTTTTAGAAATTTCGGCAGCCCTGGAAATAGCTTTTTCCGCTATCACAAAAGCTTGAACAGCTTGGTATCTTTCAAGTACCGTATACTTTTCTCCTGCATTTACTAAACGCATTGAAGCGTTCTTTAACCTCTTTGCCGTAGTCTCATAGGCCTTCAAAAAACCAAACGAACCGTCTTCTGTTAATGAGAAGTCTTTGAGCAGCAACTCCGCAAGGTTATCAACTGTCTGCTGGTATGCCGGAATTATTTTTTTTACCGCATCCGCCTTTTTCTTATCAACAAAAAAAGATCCCAGGCCTATAATAATTTTTTTTACCGCATCCTTTTTTTTATCCGAAATTTCTTCTTTCAGTGCAACAGATGTACTTTCAAGAAGGGAATCAGCAATTTTTTGCAGGTTCTCTGTTTTGCCCTCTGTCACTAATTTTACAAGCAACTCTCCATACAGTCTAAGTGCCTTGCTAGCAGCAACTCTTTTTGCTGTAGCTTCAACTGAAGCAGGACGATCTAATTTCAGACTTTTAACCAGTTTAGTGTTATCGATAGAAACTAGTTCTTTATTCATTTCGATAATACCATTTCTAATATTTAAAAACTCTCTTTCACCAAACCGGCCTATCTTCGATGTAGCGGTACCGAACGACCGGGTTTTAACTACCTGTTTACTAGTCAGGCCACAACCTGTAATAACGGCTAAAACCAATATACAGCTCAGACTTAGAATAATCTTTTTCATCTATTTTATTCCTCCATAATAAAAAACAGTTACAAGAGCAATGACAGTAACAGGCAAGCACGGCGATTGTGCGGAAAAAGGTTATGTCATTACCATAGAAAACATGACTGGTAACACCAGCAACTCTGCTGGTAGCTCTTCAATAATGCATAGTAATGCATGATATGAGCAAGCGGAAAGCATGGTAATGGATTTATAACCGGATGCTAAAAATATCTAGGAATAATCGAAGATCGAGCTTTATACCAATAAACACCGGTTTACAATTCTGCTATTATTTAGGTAATCGCAAATTCCGTAAAAATATTATAGAGTACCGCTACATTGTTTGCCAATTTTTAATCGAATAAAAGCTTATCAAAATTCTCAGGTATATTGCACCCCACATCCAAAGCAATAGACTGGTTAAGCGATTTGTCGTAAAAAAATATGCTAAGATCTTGATAGAAAAACTTTTTAAAGACTCAGGCACTCTTGAAAAACTTATCGAAACTTTCTATGAAACCCAAGATTTTTTTAGCGCAAAAACAACTTGTATGACAATAAAGGAGATCCGAACTATGGCAAACAAATACCTTTGGTTACTGGACAATGGTCACGGTGGTGTTATTGATGGACTTTACCAAACCCCTGGTAAGCGAAGCCCCCTGTGGAGTGATGGAAGCATCTTGTATGAAGGTGAGTTTAACAGAGCGATTATCAACCGTCTTGTAGAAATGTTAACCATTGATCATATCAACTACGTGAATATTACACCGGAATACGAAGACATTTCGCTCAATGAAAGGGTGCGAAGGGCGAACACTTATTACCAACAATCTGACGAACAGTTGAACTGCGTATTTCTCTCGGTTCACTCTAATGCCGGAGGCGGCAAGGGATATGAAATTTACACATCAAAAGGAGAAACACTTTCGGATAAGGCTGCAACCATTTTCTTTGATAAATTCAAGGGAGAGTTTCCAGAGGCAAATATGCGCGTAGACACTTTAGACAACGACCCGGATAAAGAAGCCGACTTTTATGTGCTTAAAAACACTAAGATGCCGGCAGTATTGACTGAAAATTTTTTTATGGATAATGAGCACGAGTGTAAAACTTACCTTATGACCCACGAAGGCAGAGACCGTATTGCCAAAGCCCACTATAATGCTATAAAAGCAATAGAGGAGTTTGGCTTATAAAACAGCTTATAATGAAAAGTTTAGGGTAAGGGGCCTCGTTCGATCTTAATGGGTATGGGACGCCCACGTTTTTCGCTTACTTTTGAAAAGGTTATTGTCAACACTCCATTGCTGAAACAGGCATGGGAGCTTCCGGCATTAACAGGCACAGGGATTTTCACAACACGCCTGAATCTATCGAAAACACGCTCCAGGCAAAGATAACGCACCCTGTTTTTCTCAGGATTCTCCCGTTTGCGTGCTTCTATAAGCAGGGTTCCTTCCAGATACTGAAGCGAAATATCCTCCACAGCCACTCCAGGCAAATCAGCTTCGATTACTATTTCAGATGATGTCTCCAGCAGGTCCAAAAGCGGATAGCCCTGCTCATCCTGCTCATCTACTGTCAACCCGAATATGTCCAGTTCCAGGTGCCTCATCTCATATAATCATAAACGACCGGTAAGTTCGATCAGGTACTTGCGGAATGAATCTTTTAGCACCGGATTTTTAAGAGCCAACTCCGTGGTTGCCTTAAGAAATCCCAGCTTATCTCCTGCGTCATAACGCTTGCCCCGGAATAGACATCCAAAAACGGGCCGTTTTGAAAGAAGGCTTTTTATTCCATCGGTTAGTTGGATCTCGCCTCCAGCACCGGGGTTAAGATGCTGAAGATGTTCGAAAATATCAGATGTCAGTATATAGCGTCCAATGATTGCAAGATTTGATGGAGCCTCTTCAGGACTCGGTTTTTCAACAAGATCCGTTATCCTGAAAAGATCATCGGCTACGGCTTCAGCACGAACGATGCCATACTTATCGACATCCTGCGGCGGCACCTCCATCAGGGCCAGTACAGGAGACTGCTTTTCGGCATAATGACTTACCATGACCTTAAGCAACGTATCATCCGGGTCAATAATATCATCGCTTAATAAAACAGCAAACGGCTCATCCTGCACAAACGGCCTGGCGCACAAAACAGCATGCCCCAAACCAAGAGGACGCCCCTGCCGAATATAGGCAAAATTGTGTTCACTGAACCTGTTAACCTGCTCAATGAGTTTTTGCTTGCCCTTGTTGCTTAAGGTCTCTTCAAGCTCCAAGGCAAAATCAAAATGATCTTCGATCGCCCGCTTGTTTTTTCCGGTTATGATAATAAAATCTTCAATATCACACCCCAGAGCCTCTTCCACTGCATATTCTATCTGTGGGATATCCACAATCGGAAGCATTTCTTTGGGAGATGCCTTGGTAGCCGGCAAAAAACGCGTGCCAAGACCGGCAGCCGGAAAAACAGCCTTAGTAATATATTTTTTTGACATAAAATATTATATTCAAAACAAAGCGGGGTGTCAAAGTGGACACTCCAGTACTGCTTTGATAGAATTTTTAACCCACCCCCCGGTTTAACTACAATCTAACTATTGACTTGTTGAATCTAAAAAAAATACCGGGTGACTTACCCCGTGTTTCATAAGAAACCGCACGACTTCCGCAGGTCTATAATAGAGCCTAAGTTTCCAGGCGGTCTTCGACAAATCCTTAAAAACATCATCTTTCATCTCATCCAGCAGATCAGAAAGGGTATTTAAATCATCTTCATCAAAATCTTCTCTCCGGCAATGCTCCATAGAAGTTGTCACAGTATGCATACCTACTCTTTCGGCAGGAAAATACTTATCCAGGTCAACCAGTAACTCTCCGGCTGCTGCAAGAAGTTTTTTACCGGGCTTGTTGCTGGAGAAGAACCCCGGAAGCCCAACAATATGCTGCGAAAGCCGTTCGATCCAGGGTAAATTTCCAAGGTAGTGCACCTTGAGCGCTAATCGTTTTAAAATGAGCTTTTGGAGATTGTCGGCATAGACCGCTGATACAAGGTCTGTTACCTGGTTCATAACCATAGCAGGCTGTAAAACACCAATAACCTCTTCGACCAGCGGCACAAGAGATATATCCACTCTCTTAATATTATCTAAAAATGACTCCAGAGTGAAAGAACTTTTGCCGTTTTCGTCATCTCCTTTTGTTCTTACCTCATCCAGAAAAGACCGCACTTGCGGATGCCGTCCGAATATGCTCATCAGATGCCTGAACAGGCCGGCCTTTATAAAAGAATAGGCGTTTAGCACTGCACCTGGCTCGGGCGCCAGGGTTATCAGCCCTGGTCTGCCTACAGCAAAAAAATCCAGGGTATTAAAATGCACACCGGCTCCAAGATCCACTATCACTACATCCGCACAAAGTCCCTTCAGGTGCCGGATCAGTTTTAACTTTGTTTGGTATGGAGGGTTGGCCATGCCAGGGAAAAACCTTGCACCGCTTATCAATTTTACACGCTCAATAGAGGTGTCAACAAGAAGATCGGAAAGGCTCCGAACCTTTTTCAGCAAAAAATCCGCAACACCGGGCATATCATCGTGAATGCCAAGGTAAGTGTGCAAATTGGCCGAGCCAAGGTCTAAATCAACAAGTACAACATTATCGCCCCTCTCGGAAAACGCTGCTGCCAGAACTATAGAGACGACGCTTTTACCAACCCCACCCTTACCACCTGCCACAGCGAGTATCCGTCCCGCCGAGCCGCTACCTATACTTTTAAGCTCCATCAGACTTGCGCCTGCGGGCACGTCTTTTCTGTTTCTGTTTTCTAATACGGGCCGCTTTTATTTCTCCCTGACTCATCCCTGAAGTACCAGCCTCAATTTTTTCCATAATTTTTTCTACAAGCATTCGCCTGGCAAAAAACCTGTTTAACGACTGGGAACGTTCCTTTGTGCATTTTACCTCCAATCCTGTCGATCTGTGATAAAGCCGCACACCTGAAGATGTTTTATTGACTTTCTGTCCACCACGCCCACTGCAACGTATAAAAGTCTCTTCCAGATCTTCTTCTAGAATCGAAAGCCTATGCATTTGTTCATACAGTTCCCGGACCTTCTCAGGCCGTACCGGAAACTTACCATCGACGCCAATCATAAATAACCTCAGTACCCGGAACCTACTTTCTTCTACGCTTAAACTCGAAATCCACCTTTCTGCCTTTTAGGTATGTCTTAAGTTCCTCTGGCGAGCGGAATTTGTGAAGATAATATTTCCCATCGGAATGTCTTGTACAATTATCAAGACTGTATTGCCTACAGATAACCGGCCGGTTTTCGTAATCGCCGCACATGCCATCTTTGGTCAAATTGACACATTTGGTCATAAACTCCATGTTCCAGCTTCTGTCATGACCGATATAAATAGAAACTTTTTCATGCAAAAGGTGCCAAAACAGGTCTGAGTAGTCACGTTTGCTCCTAGGCCTATCGATCTCAAGTGCCACGTAATGACAGCATTCACCACACCCGTCACATGTAAGTTCTCTCCGAACTTTTTCGGTAAAAGTTTGTTTTATTTTTCCAGCCATGATAATAAATATCATCGCATATTCAAGCAACGGCTGTGAAGCGTACAGGCCGGAAAACAGGAGCTGGGTCCGGAATCAGAAGTCATAGTGGGCAAAATTAAAGTATCTTCAATTACATCCGATAGGTGAATTAAGAGCATGGAAGTGCACGGCCCCGGAAGCAAGGGCTCGGACAGAGGAATTCATTAACAAACGGAGCCAGGTCTTGAATAGCTGTTGTGCATGCCCCAATAACCAGGGGAAGCCTGAGGCATTCATCGAGGCACCCAAGTAGAATCCTTTTCCTTGACGACCCTCCCCCTTCCGGGGTTTTATTCTGTAATCCGTCCTTCAGACATTCTTCGTTACCGTGGTTCAAACGTTTTTAATCATAATCTTTGCCCTGTCAAGCAGGAAAATAGCTCAACCTGGGTGTTATAATTACTGTAATAACTTTTGCTTGAACAAGGGGGGACCATCCTATGAAGAAAAAGGAGCTGGAAGCGCTTAAAATAACAGAGCTGCGCAGCCTTGCTCACAAAAACGGAGTTTCACTAAGACGCAACTGGTCAAAGGCGGAAATTGTTACCGCAATCATACGTATGACCGGCCCAAAACGCGGAAGAAAGCCGAAACCCTTGGTAAAGTCATCAACTGCCGCTTCAAAAAAGAAGCAGAAAAAAACGGCGCTAAAAAAATCTCCGAAAAAACTAAAGACAGGCAATCTTAAAAAAACTTCAAGTACAACGGCAAGCAAATCCATCAATACTAAAAAAAGAGAAACTGAAAAACATGTCACAAGAACTAATCCGTTAAAAAACAGAATAACCCTCATGGTTCGTGACGCCAGCACTTTATTTGCATACTGGAGCATCTCCAACATCAGAGCAAAGCAGACGGATATTAAAGAATGGAGATATCTCAACCTTCGTCTCTATGATTTACTGGCTGGAGAAAACTCTGGAACCGGCAGGGATTATTACGACATACCAGTTACAGACCGTGTCGGTAATCGCTACATCGAAATGCGTCTTCCAGGACACAGGTTTATCTGTGAAATAGGTGTTATTACGGACAAAGGCGAATTTCTGGCACTGGCAAGATCAAAAGAGATAGAAACGCCACCGGACAGGTTGAGTGGTTTCCCAGCAGAAGCGGAGAGTTTCTACAGGGAGTCATTTGGCCTGTACCAAGACGAAGAATTACGTCTTAAAGACATCTACCTCACCTTTGCCTCAAGTAAATAGCCCAGATAACAGAAGCGGCCTCACTCAGACAGCATGGAAATAAAAGTTGGTAGAAAAATCTGCTCTGTAAAAACTGGTTTTCGGCTTGCATTTTTGCTTAATCTGTAGTAAAAGGAAAGTAGGTAAATAGGTACTAGACAGATGAATTTCCAGATGGATATAACTTAATTTTATAACATACAAGTTGCTCGCTTTGCCGCTTAATTTGGGCAAGAATATATTGGGGGGGTATTGAATGAAAAAAGAAGATCATGCAGAACAAAAACTTCTTGATGCTAATATTATGGGACAGGCTATCCAGATCCTTCAGGATCATGTTCGCGGTAAGCTACGGGAAAAGGGAGAAAAAGTTCATCCATTTATAACAATCTCCAGAGAGTTTGGATGTGAAGGCACAGATTTGGCCAAAAGTCTGACCGATACGCTAAACAAGAGGCTGAATCTTCCGGAAGAAGAAAGATGGATGTACTATGATAAAGCGTTCCTGGACAAGTTGGCTGAAGATCATAATTTGGCAAAGGAAATAATTCTGGCAGCCGAAGGACATAAGCGTGGTGAAGTTGAACAGTACCTAGGCAAAGTTCTTGTAGATAAACCTGATGATTATGAGGTCTTTCAATACCTTGTAGCCACTATGACAACACTTGCAAAACGGGGTAATGTCGTGCTTATTGGCCGGGGTGCGCCAATTATTACACAGGGATTCAGACATGGAATTCACGTTAGAGTCTACGCGGGTGAAGCTTTTAAAGTAAAACGCATCAAAGAGTGCATGTCGGACCTGCCTGACGATCCCGATGAAATCGCCGCCTTTATTGCAAAGGAAAGTAAAAAAAGAGATACCTTTGTTGAGAGGTTTGGTCTGCCCTCAGCATCAGACCCTAAGTTTTACCATTTAATGCTCAACAACGACAAGTTCACCGTTTCAGAAATGACCGAGGCCGTTATCTGCTTCTTGAGTACTAGAGGTTTCTAGGAAACCCTTCCAGGTAAACTGTCTCTACAACAAATAAATGTTCTTTAAACTTTTTGTCGTTTTTACTCTGGTTCCTGTGGTCGAGTTGGCATTTCTGATTAAAGTCGGCTCGGTTATCGGATCCTTCAATACAATTGCTATTGTTCTTTTTACTGCTGCTGTTGGGGCCTACCTGGTAAAATTAGAAGGAATTAATGTTCTCTATCGTCTTCAAAACAGTATCGGTATGGGAGTGTTTCCGGCGGATGAACTGATTGACGGTGTAATGGTGTTGATTGCCGGAGCTTTACTGCTTACACCGGGTTTTGTAACCGATCTGCTAGGTTTTCTTTTTGTTTTCCCCAGCTCAAGAGCGGTTATAAAGTTATGGGTCAAAAAATATATCAGAAACCGGCTGGATTATACCCAGCTATGAGAGAACTATCTTGGATAAATTCAATGTCGATCAGAAAGGACATCACCTGATACTTGGCAGAACAACCGACTACATCACAGGAGAAACTATAGCAGATACATATGACGAACGGATTCGCCAGAAGATAGCCGTATTTATGGTAGAAAAACTCGGCTACTTCAAGAAAGACCTAATGACAAAAGTCCGTCACGATATGAACTGTGGAGACTTGCGGGGATACTCCATAACCGATATAGTGGTGAATATCAAACAACGCACGGTAATGATAATAAAATATGGTCCAGGATCCTTGGTTACCCGTGAAAGACCTGCGTTGGCCGCCGCACGCACCATAGTACCCTCTTACACCGTACCTATAGCTGTAGTAACCAATGGCCTTGATGCCGAAATCCTGGACGTGCAGTCTGGAAAACCGATAAGCACAGGCCTAGATAAAATCCCATCCAGAAAAACCCTGCTTTCTAAATTCGACACCCTGAATTTCACTGCTTTACCTGAAAAACAACTGGAAGCCGAAAAGCGCATATTAATGGCTTATGACGGAATAGAACATTCCTGCCAATACACAGAGAACAGGTGTGCTTAGATCTCTTAGAAAAAATGCTCCCCGCCACGGATTTTGTATGGGCATATCTGCGTGTCTGCCCTGATTATTCGTAGTAAGTCGCAGAAGCTGTTTCTGATTCCCAGACATTCTTGACAGCAATAATATATAATACTACACTATATTAGTGTACACTATATTGGAGGTTGTCATGCTTAGAAATATTACTCTCAGCGCAGAAGAAAGCCTGATTAATAAAGCAAGGCAGCAAGCTGCTGCTGAAAATACAACACTTAACGCCTTGTTTCGCAAATGGTTAAAGCGTTATTCTGGAAACTCAACATCGTCTGATGAGTATGGTGAGATTATGAAACGACTTTCCTACGCAAAATCAGGCGGCAAGTTTTCAAGAGATGAAATGAATGAGCGATAGATATTTTATAGACACTAACATTTTTGTATACACTTTTGATAACAGGTCTAAGAGGAAGCAAAAAATATCCAGAGATATAGTTGCTGATTCTCTTTCATCAAATGAAGGTATTATCAGTTATCAAGTTGTTCAGGAGTTTCTGAATGTTGCAACCCGTAAATTCAAAACCCCACTAAA
>JALUUO010000087.1 GCA_027021335.1 Nitrospirota bacterium | reverse complement strand
CAGCATTAATAGACGTGGCCATTACAGGCTGGCAAGTTTTCTGTATATCGCTGTATTTTGGAGTATGTCTTCTGCCGTATTGTACCTTGGAAGCCAAACAAGTAGTCCCCAACTGGGTTTTTATATAGCAATAACCGTAACAGCAGGCGTTATGCTTGGTATGCGCTGGGCAATGAGTCTGGCGGTGTTAAACATTCTTGTAGTATTGTTTTTAGCCCTGTTGGAAATCAACGGTTATCCCTTTCCTCATTATTTCCCTGAAGCGCCGTTGGTCCGCTGGTTTGATTTTTCTCTCTTTCTCTTTTTTACTATAATGCCCTTATATCTTATTCTCACCGGCTTGTCCGATGCATTGAAACGCGCCAGGCAGGAAAATGAACACCGCAAGAAGGCTGAACAGTCTACCAGAACCAGCGAAAAATATTTTCGCGCCCTGATTGAAAATTCTCAAGATATTATCACCGTGCTGGATGATGCAGGGAATATTTGTTTCGCAAGTCCCTCTAACGAACGAATTCTGGGATATAAATCAGAGGAGTTGGTAGGACAAAATATTTTTGATTTTATTCATTCTGATGATTGCCGGATGGCTTTAGATGTCTTTCAGCGTTGCATGAAGAAGGCAGGCAGTTCTCAAACAGCAGAATTCCGTATAAAACATTGTGATGGTTCTTTGCGGCATCTGGAGGTTATTGGACAAAGCCTGTTACACATCCCCGAAGTACACGGAGTGGTGATTAATTCCCGTGATGTAACTGAACGTAAACTTCTTAAAGAACAGTTTCTCCAAGCCCAGAAAATGGAATCCATAGGCAGGCTCGCCGGCGGGGTAGCCCATGACTTCAACAATGTACTAACCACCATTCTTGGATACAGTGAACTATTACTTGCTGAAATGCCGGATAATGATCCTCACCGAGAATCAATAGAGCTTATCCATAGTGCAGGACGTAAGGCATCTGCGCTGACCAGACAATTATTAGCCTTCAGCCGCAAGCAGATCCTGGAAAAGAAAGTGGTCTGTGTCAACACGATTATCAATGATTTCCTAAAGATACTCAGCAAAATGCTGGGAGAAGATATTGAAGTCAAAACCTGTCTTGAAGCTGAGAAAGGGATTATTGAAGCTGATCCGGGGCAAATTGAACAAATCCTTATGAATCTGACCGTTAATGCCAGGGATGCCATGCCGAATGGCGGAGATATACTTATTGAGACAAAGGATACCTTAGTCACCGAGGACTATTCAAAAAAACATTTAGGTGTTCTTCCCGGCAATTATGTCATGCTCGCCGTAACTGATAGTGGAACAGGCATTGACAAGAAGGAGATGGAACATATTTTCGAACCGTTTTTCACCACGAAGGAGGAGGGAAAAGGAACCGGTCTCGGCTTAGCTACCGTCCACGGCATCACCAAGCAACATAACGGACATGTGCATGTGTATAGCGAAAAAGGCAAAGGAAGTACTTTTAAAATTTATTTGCCGGCAAGCAATCAAACGATTAAATCCAACATTTCACATCATAAAACAATCCCCCTGAAACAGGGCCGTGAAACTATCATGATTGTAGATGATGAACCGTCTGTATGCAGGCTTGTTGCAGATACCCTTGAACCCCTGGGC
>JALUUO010000086.1 GCA_027021335.1 Nitrospirota bacterium | reverse complement strand
AGGGTAAAATTGCGCCAGTTCGTTCTAAGCGGCAACCTCGTCCGCCGACAGTTTTGACCCAGGATGAGGTCAAACGCCTTCTGCTGGAAATCAGCGGCACGCATTCCCTCATGGCAAAGCTTCTTTATGGGTGCGGACTGCGCCTCATGGAATGTATAAGGCTGCGCATTCAGGACGTCGATTTAGGCCATAATAATATTTTCGTTCGTGGCGGAAAGGGAGGTAAGGACCGGACAACCATACTGCCCAAGAATATCCGCGAAGAACTTAAAAATCATAGATCAGGCCGCGAGATGCGGCATCATGTTTTGGAATCCGGCTTGCAAAAGGCGGTTAAAGCCGCCTCCGACCGCATAGGAATCCAAAAACGTGTGGGTTGCCATACTCTCAGGCACAGTTTCGCCACTCATATGCTGGAAAACGGCGTCAATATCCGGGTCCTTCAGACGTTGTTGGGGCACGCCGACGTTAAGACCACCGAGATTTATACCCATGTCATGCAACGCGATATTAACGGCCTTAAAAGTCCACTGGATCGGTTGAATGATTATCACGAAAGGATCAGCCCTCAAATTAACACGTCCGTTACGAGTTGAATATGAAGGTATGATCCACCATGTCACTGCGCACGGAAATGCCCGAGGAAGTATTTTCCTGGACGACTTTGCTGCGGTATTTTAGTGTAGGGGCGTATGTGGTACACACTCCTACGTCATAAATGATTCCAGTCCGAGTCTGTTGGCTACATCGCCAAGCCGCTCTTTCTTTTTTCTGTCTCCAGGTTTTAACCGGGCTTTGGATTCATAGTTGCTTAATGCCCGGTCTACAATCTCAAGAACTTCAAATTCATTTACAAAGTCGGCATAGGTGGTTCCAAATACTACTTTTGAGCCTTCTCTGCCACCTATGAGAACCTTAAAACCTGTTTCTGTAACTTTAAGCTTATTGTGACCGCATGCCTCGACACATTTACAGCAGTAAATGCATTTTTCATTAATACGAATATCTCCATCTACTTTTTCAATAGCTTCGAAGCTGCATGATTTAATGCAGTCAAGACAGTCCTCGGGACATTTCTTCCCAGGCAGTTCTTCAACCCTGCCTATGGCGATTATGCCGATGTCAGAGTTGTGGGGCCTTGAACAGCTATTGTAGCAACCGGCAAATGAGATGGTAACCTTGTTGTGCATATCTTTGTCACCAAAGTTTGTGCTAACCATCATTCCTATTTCCTGAACAGGCCTGAGGCTTTTAGAGCACCAATCAGGACATGTGAAAATATTTCTAACAGATGTGCCGGCTCCGCCTGGAAAAAGTCCGGCGATATACAGGTCTTTTAATGCATTGTCCAGCTCTTTCTGCTTTACTTCCGGAACTTCAAGGTTATGCCTTGGGCTCATATGTACTTTGCCGGACCCGTATTTTTCGATCACATCCTTAATTGTTCGCAGTTGCGCAACCGAGTATGTATTTCTATATGGCCGTGCACATATTCTTAAATTTACGACCTTTTCTCCTACGATCTCTATATCCTTGGCAAGAACACCTCTGATAATGCCGACCTTAGGCGTTTCTAGGTTAAATCCTGTTTCATTGTCTTCCACTTTGAAATTCTCCTGCCGGCCTTACACTACAGGCCAAGCCTTTCGGTTACATCTCTGATTCGCTCACCGCTTTCAGCGACGCTTAAATATTTATCAAGAAGTTTATTGATTTCCTGCACAACTTCATCTTCTGAAGAGACATTTTTGTAGAACTGGGCCTCTTTCGGCTTGATACCGCCCGAGCCTCCGATAAAAAGGTCAAAAGACCTGGATTTTACCCTGATGGAATCAGGCCTGCATACATTTGTACAGAAACCGCACCTTATACAACGCTCTGTATCAATCAGCACCCCTTCGTCAGTTATTGTTATTGCATCAACCTGGCAACCAAGTGGTTCTTTGATACATAGGGAGCATTGTTTACACTTTTTATCTGTTATTTCTATCTCAGCCCTTGCGATTACTCCAATGTCGGAAGTTTTTGAACGCACACAAGAAAAATCACAGCCTGAAAGAGAAATTATGGTTTTACCGGGCAGAACCTTGTCTTTATAGATTTTGTTTAATTTTTGAGTGAAATCGCTAAGGGGAGCGACATTGTAGAGGCACCATCTTGAACATGCGATGATATTTCTAAGAAAACGGTCTGAAGAGCCAGGATAAAGTCCTACACTGCCTAGAATTCCGGTCACCTCTGTAATGAGCGATTGCTCTATGTCCGGTATCTCGA
Source organism: Nitrospirota bacterium (assembly GCA_027021335.1). Classification (GTDB taxonomy): domain Bacteria; phylum Nitrospirota; class Thermodesulfovibrionia; order SZUA-242; family SZUA-242; genus JALUUO01. The sequence continues at coordinate 5,410 of JALUUO010000086.1, read as the reverse complement.
TTGTTTGGCGAGGTGTGACATGAACTGTCCCTGAACCATACTTCTCTGCAATATCCGCGATGATACCAAGCTGTTCTCCAGTAAGTTCTGATGAATGAGGCTCGATCGAGCGTATTCGTAGCGCTACCCTGTTTTTATGTTTAGTAGAAATTATTCCCGGAGTGTCCATAGCAGTGAATCTACATGCTTAGATTCAAAACGTCTATGATTTATATCATAATCATAAAAAAATATGGACAGGCTAAAAGCCGGCGCGCAACACAGATACTTGCGCTGCGTGATATTGTTGGTAGTGGTGGCGTATTGTAATACGCTTCTCCTGCTGGGAAGTAGCAGGCAGGCTTTATGTTTCAAAGGGATTTCTTCTTATTATGATTTCATCTCGCTTCTGGCCTGTAGAAACCATGTTCACCGGAGTTCCGGAGAGTTTTTCAATATAATTTATATATGCTTTGGCGTTATCAGGCAGGTCTTCAAACTTTGTTATTCCGACCGTGGATTCCTGCCAGCCGGGCAGCGTCTCGTATACAGGTTCTATGACATCAATGGCAGCGCTGTCATGAGGAAGCGAAACTATTTTCTTGTTATCCAGGGTGTAGCTCGTACAGACTTTTATCTCCTTAAGCTCATCAAGAACATCAAGTTTTGTTATTGCCAATCCGGTAAGTCCGTTAAGACGCACGGCGTAACGTGCGGAAACGCCATCGAACCAGCCGCAACGCCTTGGGCGGCCTGTTGTTGCTCCGTACTCTCCGCCTTTTGCCCTGAGATTTTCTCCTAGTTCGTTGTTTTGTTCGGTCGGAAAAGGGCCTTCACCCACGCGTGTGGTATAAGCTTTTATGATTCCCAGTACTCCGCTGATCCGGGTAGGGCCGATTCCCAAGCCGACGCAAGCGCCTCCGGCAGTGGGGCTTGACGAGGTGACAAACGGATAGGTGCCGTGATCGACGTCCAGAAGGGTTCCCTGCGCACCTTCCAGCAGGATGTTTCTGCCTTCCTCCTGATAATTACTGACAAGGTACTCCGTATCCTGGATGAATGGGCGCAGTTGTTCCGAGTAGCCCATGTATGCGGAGAATATCTCATCTGTATCAAAAGGTTCCGAGTGATAGATATGTTGCATAAGCATGTTTATGTTTTTCAGGTTTTTCCTTAGCTTTTCCCTAAAGGTACCAGGACGAAGGAGGTCCCCGACACGAATGCCTGTTCTGGCCATTTTATCTACGTAACATGGACCAATGCCTCTGCCTGTGGTTCCTATCCGTTCTTTGCCCTTAGACTTTTCTGCTCCCTTGTCTATGGCCACGTGATATGGCATTATCAGGTGGGCGTTGTCGCTTATAAACAGCCTGCCGTTAACATTCAGACCGCGTGCCCTTAGCGAATTTATCTCTTCAATCAGAGCGGCAGGATCCACTACAACGCCGTTTCCGATAAGACAGGTTTTTCCTTCGTGGAGGATTCCTGAAGGGATAAGGTGAAGTATGAACTGCTCGTCACCTATAACCACCGTATGCCCGGCGTTGTGTCCTCCCTGAAAACGGGCGACAACATCGGCATGCTCGGTGAGCAGGTCAACTATTTTTCCTTTCCCTTCATCGCCCCACTGGGCGCCTACTATTATTATGTTAGCCATCTGAAATTCTCCACAGAGATGATTGGGGCAAAGGGGTAAAGGGAAAGGGGAAAAGGCTGAAATCCAAAACCTTTATCTCTTTACTCTTTGCCGTCAGCCTGTTCTTAGATTCTGTCAGGGCAAAAGCACCAGCTTGACCGATAAAATATGCGGCATTTTCTTTATCTCTTCTATGAGTTTAGGTGACGGCGTTGAATCGACACTTACAGTCGATATTGCTGTGCCGCCCGCTGAATCCCGGCCAAAGTGCATGCGGGCAATGTTTATACCGTTTTTTGACAGCAGAGTGCCGATATTGCCGATAACTCCTGGCTTGTCTTCATTAAACATAAACAACAACTCACCTTCCGGAATAATGTCCGTAGGGTAATTATCAATCGCGACAATGCGTGGAGCCTTTTTGCTGAATAACGTACCTGCTATATAAAGATCTTGTTTAGTTGAGTTTACTTTAAGAGCGATCAGGCTGCGGTAATCTCCTGCGTCGGGTTTTGTGGTCTCGTTTACCTCAATGCCTCGATCCTTGGCGATAATAGGAGCGTTCACAAAATTAACCGTATCTTCAAGGATAGGTGTAAGAAATCCCTTTAGTGCCGCTATGGTGACGGGCGCCGTGTTTATACTTGAAGCTGTACCCATGTACTCTATGTCTATGGACTCCACCCCGCTGTCGAATATCTGGGCGGCAAAAGTCCCTAATCGTTCCGCAAGGTGGATATAAGGCTGAAGCCGGCTTACCTGGTCTGCTGGAATCGACGGGAAGTTTACAGCGTTTCTGATAGTTCCGTGCACGAGATAGTCCACTATCTGGTTTGCGACGGCAACGGCAACATTTACCTGCGCCTCCTGGGTGGATGCGCCTAGGTGAGGGGTGCATATGACGTTGTCGAGACCCACAAGCGGGTTGTCTGTGGGAGGCTCAACTTCAAATACATCAATGGCGGCTCCGGCTACTTTGCCGGATACAAGCGCGTCGTAGAGATCCTGTTCGTTGATTATTCCTCCTCTTGCACAGTTGATTATCCTTACTCCGTCTTTCATAAGCTTTATGGTCTCACTGTTTATTATGCCCGCTGTTTCCGGAGTTTTGGGGGTATGTATACTAATAAAATCAGAACGTTTGTAGAGATCGGGAAGATCAACCTTTTCAACACCTAAAGCCTTAGCCTTTTCGTCACTCAAAAATGGATCGTAGGCTATCACTGCCATTTCAAAACCCTGTGCTTTTCTAGCCACTTGGCTGCCTATTGCTCCCAGACCGATTACACCAATGGTTTTGTTGTAAAGCTCCACTCCCATAAACTTCTTTTTCTCCCACTTGCCTGCCTTCATGGAAGCGGTTGCCTGTGGGATCTTTCTGGCAAGCGAGATCATCATGGCAACAGCGTGTTCCGCCGTGGTTACCGTGTTGCCTCCAGGCGTATTCATCACAACTATGCCTTTTAGTGATGCTGCAACACGGTCTACGTTATCAAGTCCGGAGCCTGCGCGTCCTATCACTTTAAGATTGACGGCTGCATCCAGTACCTCGGATGTTACTTTGGTGGCAGAGCGGATTACGAGCCCATGATACTCGCCTATACAGTTAATAAGCTCGTCAGGGCTCATTCCGGTTTTAACATCAACCGACAATCCTGCATCTTTAAGAAGCTCGACCCCCTCGGGCGAGATATTATCGCTTACCAAAACCTTCATTCGGAGTCCCCCAAAAATAAGATGTTTAATAAATCATTATGCCTGATGTTAAGAGTTAACAGGAAAAATAAGTTTTTTAAGTTTTTTTGAAAAAAAATAAAAAACTAAAAACACAAATAAAAAGGCCCACCCAGGGCCTCGATAGTCGTCCCTGCTTAAAGAGACGGTCGTGGTTTAAAGACTTAGAAAAAATATCATTGTATAGCTGGGTTTGTCAATCGCAGGCTCTTACAAGTTATAAGATTGTTGCCGGTTTTATCTTTGAATCAAAACCCAACATCTTTTTAATATGCCTGATATTTATATATAAGGCGGCAAGGAAACCTGTAAAGAATTATCTGTTATAATCCAAGACCTATGAGGCCAGATAAAGTTATAATACCTAGGTTCAATATAGTTCTTGTCGAGCCAACAATACCACCGAATACCGGCAGTATCGCCCGGCTTGCCGTGGGGGTGGGGGCCGGGCTTCACCTTGTTGGAAAGCTCGGTTTCAGCACTGATGATAAATCGCTTAAAAGGGCGGGGCTGGATTATTGGAAGTACCTCGATCTTCAATATCATGATACACTTGACAATCTTCATGATAGATATCCCGACGGACGGTTTTTCTATGCGACCAAGAAAAGCAAGCGTTTTTATACAGAGATAAACTATATGGAAGGTGATTTTATAGTCTTTGGAAGCGAAACCAGAGGGCTTCCTGCCGATGTTTTGAAAAGATATGCAGATTCTACAATTTCCATACCCATGACCGGACCAATGCGTTCGCTGAATCTCTCGAATGCTGTCTCGGTTGTGTCATATGAGTTGATAAGGCAACTGATGAGAACTTAGTTTTCAGTTACTTTATGGATAAAAACAAGTTGTCATCTTGAAAATAAAAGACAAAAATTTTACGAATCTCAGTATGTGTAATAATGCCCGTTGAAAACCTCTTTACGACAAAACACTACAGGGGAGACTACTATGACAAACATAATTATTAAATCGCTTAACATCGGTACTCCTAAAAAAGAGATCTTTCATGGTAAGGAAGTAATAACAGGTATCTGTAAAAATCCTGTCTCTGAAGAACTTAGCCTTAGAAAAACAGGATTTGAGGGTGATGGTGTTGCTGATTTAAAGCATCACGGAGGACCGGATAAAGCCGTTTGTGTTTACAGCATGGATCATTATCCATATTGGGAAGGTATTCTTGGAATTAAATTAGACTATGCAGCATTCGGTGAAAACCTTACTGTTTTAAATTTGAATGAAGATAACGTATGCATAGGAGATATTTTTCGGATGGGAACAGCATTGGTGCAGGTTAGCCAGCCACGACAGCCATGTAAAACACTTGCGGCACGGTACGGCAGAAATGATATGGTGAAACTGGTTGTTGACTGCGGCTACACAGGGTTTTACTTCAGGGTGCTGGAGGAAGGAACTGTTAAAGTCAATAGTTCCATTCTGCCTGTTGAAAAGGATTCCAACAAAGTGACCATATCGTTTGCCAACCATATCTATCATAAAGACAAAAAAAAATGCGAAGGGGTAGATAAAGTGCTCAGTGTTAAAGCCCTTTCTGATTCCTGGCGGAAATCTTTTCATGATCTTAGAGAAAAGTGCCGGAATTTGGGTGGATAAACTTAATCCTAAAGACGGTTAGTGGCGTATATAAGTTTTTATAGTCTTGAGTCTGCTCTGAGAAACAGGTTCTATCCAGCGTTTCCAATCGCCCTGATTCTGTTGTATCGGCGTGCAAGTAGTTCCTCTATCGGAACGTCTGATAATGCGTCCAGCGAAGTCTTGAGTCGCTCTTTCAATGATTGAAACACAGTCTCTTCAGCCTTATGCATTCCTCCCAGAGGTTCTTCTATAATCTCATCCACTACTCCAAGCTGTTTTAGGTCTTCAGATGTAAGGCGCAAGACCTCTGCGGCTTTGGCGTAGTCTTCCTCTTTTAGATCGTTTTTATCTTTTTTCCAAAGGATAGCGGCGCATCCCTCGGGCGATATAACCGAGTAGACAGAATGCTCCAGCATAAATGTCTTATCTCCCACACCAAGAGCCAGTGCGCCGCCGCTTCCTCCT
>JALUUO010000085.1 GCA_027021335.1 Nitrospirota bacterium | reverse complement strand
ACTGCCAAACTGGATACAAGCCTATATAAAGAGGTCGCGGCAGATGCAGGCACGATGAACCAGGCAATCTTCATAGTTCTGCTTTCAGCAGTCGCAGCCGGTGTGGGTAAGGTTGAGATTCGGGGTCCTGGCCTCATTTTTATAGAACCTATTTCGGCCGTTATCGGGTGGTATATGTGGACCTACCTAACTTACCTTGTCGGAACCAGACTTCTTCTTCCCGAAGAAGTTCCTGAAGGAGGAATTAAGTCGAGCCCAGGTGAGCTGCTTAGAACCATCGGTTTTTCGCATGCTCCCGGCATGATTCGAGTTATTAGTATTGTTCCGGGAATATTCAACACAATGTATGTATTAGGATCCAGCTGGATGCTGGTGGCAATGGTGGTGGCAGTAAAACAGACGTTTAATTACAAAAGCACATCACGGGTTTTATGGGTTTGCGCAATCAGCTGGATTATGAAAACGTTGGTATTTATAACTTTTGCCTACCTTGTTGGCAGTCCTCCTCCTAAACCGATATAAATTCTAAGGTACCAAGTGGGTATACCAACTAAATGCTGAGGCACAGCATGGAATTATTCCTATTAAATTGATAGACAAACTTTTCCAACGTCTCTGGAAAACCAATGATTATGAGCACCGCCAGCAACAGGTGAGCATGGCGAAAGCCGTTGAAAAATCATTTCATACCGGCAGGCATCTCCTTGTTGAAGCTCCGCCGGGGGTTGGAAAAAGCCTGGCATACCTGGTACCCCTGGCAGCATTGTTTAGTGCCTCTCCAACAAAATGTGGCGGCCGGGTCGTTATTTCAACTTACACAAAAGCTCTTCAGCGCCAGCTTGTTGAAAAGGATATTCCATTTCTGAACCGGACTCTCGACACAAAAATCAACTACGCTCTCTGCATCGGGGGACAGAATTACCTCTGTCTTCGCCGGCTGGATCAGATGAGGCAACAAGGCCTGTTCGACCAGAAAGGAGCTGATAATATAGGAGACATCTTCAGATGGGCATCAGTATCTAAAACCGGTCTTTGCTCCGAAGTCGCCCTTCCCTCATATTTGTGGGAACAGGTTTCAAGACAAGGAGATATCTGTTTCGGTAAAAACTGCAAGTATGCGGGTGCCTGTTTTTGGAGAAAAGCTAAAACACGTGAGATGCGGGCGCAGGTACTTGTAGTCAACCACCATCTGTTCTTTGCAAATATGGCCTCAGGTGAACAGGTCCTGCCTGAATTTAAGGCTGTTATATTCGACGAGGCTCACCAAATCGAAGAAACAGCCGCCGCTTACCTAGGCATTGAGATTTCAAATAGAAGAATCAACTGCCTGCTTGATTCTATTTTAAGCACAGACGGCCTATCAAGAGTCTCCAAGCCGAACAAAAAGCCCTCGACAGGCAAAAGATCGAGGGGGCTGCTTGCTAGAATGGAAGGTATCACAGAGGCGGATATTACCAGGTTCAGTGCCGACATATATGCAATTCGTGCAAATACACATACCTGGACTATTTCCCTGCTTGAGCAGTATGGAGGCCATAAGGCACTACGTCTCCGGCTTCCCGGCTCTCTTCCGGACCCTGTGAGTGACAAGCTGAAAAGACTTATCGAAAACCTTGGACGCTTGACACCTAAATCGGAGGAAGATGAGAAGGAACTCATTGCGTTAATTGAACGTTGCTGCTGCCTGCTTATGGATATCGAGCATATACAAAGCCAGGACTTGAAAAACCATGTTTACTGGGTGGAGTCGACGGAGCAACGATTCCGTCTTATGGCAACGCCGGTAGATCTTTCCGCTCTTTTACGTAATGACCTCTTCAAACACACACACCCGGTAATTATGACATCCGCAACTCTTTCCACTGACAGGTCTTTTAACTTTATCAAGAGAAGAATCGGCATCGATGAAGCGGATGAGCTGATTCTAAACTCACCATTTGACTTTGAGTCAAACGCCATTTTGTATCTTCCCGAGAACATACCTGACCCGCGTAGGACAGATGATTATACCAGCGCAGTTATAGAACATATAGAGATGTTGGCCCGCCTTAACAATGGACGACTTCTTGCTCTGTTTACAAGTTATAAATTTATGAGGGAGACAAGAGAAAAACTTCAACTTGACGGCCTTAAGGTTATGATGCAGGGAGATGCGGAAAGCTACGCGCTTGTGGAGCGTTTCAAGGCATCAACTTCAGCTATTCTGCTTGGAACAGCGACATTCTGGCAGGGGATAGATATTCCGGGCGATGCACTCAAGTGTGTTGTAATTACCAGGCTGCCATTTGCCGTACCTGACAACCCGGTAATGGAAGCCAGGTTTGACTTAATGCGCAGGCAAGGCCTCAATCCCTTCAATGATTACCAGGTACCTTCTGCGCTTTTAATGTTCAAGCAGGGATTTGGACGCCTGATAAGAACAAAAAAAGACAGGGGCATAGTTACAGTTCTTGACAAACGGATACTCGCAATGAATTATGGAAAACGCTTTCTTGATTCTCTGCCACAATGTTCTAAAACCGGCTCTTTCAAAAGTCTTAAAGAGTTTGTTAACCAACCCGGTGAAAAACAGACTTAATTTTAGAACAACAGTAAAAGGTAAAGTAGACAAAAAAAACATATAAGTGTCATTATAATCGGTACATTATTAACTAAGGAGGAATCAATGCACGCTGTTGAGATAAAGCCGAATATATACTGGGTAGGAGCCATTGATTGGACTGTCAGGGACTTTCACGGCTATATAACACCTAATGGAACTTCGTACAATAATTACCTGATAATGGATGAACAGATTACACTTGTTGACGCGGTAAAAAAAGATTTATCACGAACATGCCTGGACCGGATATCAAGCGTGGTAGACCCAAGCAAAATCAAAAATATAGTGGTTAACCATATCGAGATGGATCACGGAGCTGTTGATAAAATAATGGCTGTGGCCCCAAATGCCTCGCTTTTTATGACCAAGCTGGCAAAATACGGGCTTGACAGGCATTTCGACACCTCAAAATGGGATATAAACATTGTTAAATCCGGTGATGAGCTTTCTATAGGTAAAAAAACATTGTTGTTTCTGGAGACCCCGATGCTTCATTGGCCTGACTCGATGGTTACTTATGTCAAGGAAGATAAACTTCTTATCAGTCAGGATGCATTTGGCCAACACTATGCAAGTTCCGCAAGATTTGACGACCAGGTGCCAATCGAAGAACTTGAAGACGCTGTTACAGATTACTACGCAAATATACTTATGCCGTTTGGAAAACTGATCAAGTCAAAGCTTGCGGAGATAGAAAAACTGGGGCTGGAGATAGATATGATTGCTCCTGACCACGGCGTTATTTGGAGAAGGGACCCATCCAAAGTTCTAAGGATGTACAATGATATGGCCTCCAGCAAAGCAGAGTGCTCCGCAGTAATAATTTATGATACCATGTGGAAATCAACACAACTGATGACACGGCCTTTAATGGAGGGTCTTCTTGCTGAAGGAGTTCCTACAAAAGTAATAAAACTTAGAAACACACCCATGTCCGTAGCCATAAAGGAGTTCTGGAAGTCCAGGGGAATGTTGGTTGGAACCCCTACCTTGAACAACCTTATGTTTCCATCAGTAGCCGAATTTCTGACACATCTACGTGGACTTCGTCCTACAAACCGAATTGCATGCGCTTTTGGAAGCTATGGATGGGGAGGTGGGGCTGTCAGGGAAGCATACGGGGAACTAAACAAGATGAAGCTGGAAACCTATGAGCCGGGCATTGCAGTCAAATACAGGCCTGATCACGAAGACATGAAAAAAATACATGAATTCGGCAAGCAGTTCGGCAGAAGGTTGAAAGAATATCACAAAAAATTTTAAAACACTTATTTGCAGGCTTAAATAAAATTCACTGAGTTTCTGAAAAGGAGATAATAATTATGTTTAAGTGTACAGTATGTGGTTACATCTATGACCCGGAAACCGAAGAAACACCCTTTGAAGACCTTCCCGACGATTGGCAATGTCCGGTCTGTAACGCACCCAAGGAAGCATTCGAGCCTATTTAGAAACTTTTATGTTTTCTAAAAAACTTGATTGAAAAGGGGGGTACAGTCTTTGAGCCAAAAAAACACTATTGTAGCGCTACTGCGCAATGAGAATGAAGAGTACCTAAAACTGGAAAAAGAGCACCTGAAACTAGAGAATTTTCTCAAAGAGATAAACAAACGAAAGCATATTACTCCGGAAGAAGAAATTGAGCGCAAAAAAATCCAGAAACAAAAACTTTTTGTAAAAGACCGTATGGCCGAGATGATTCGTAACTACTCTGACCAATAAATACAGCACCTTATACTATATTACCTTTCAGGATACTTTAATTAATGAAAAGCAAAACCATTAAAAAAGGCATCGAGAGGGCCCCTAACAGGGCGCTTCTTTATGCAACAGGACTATCACCTTCACAGATGGACAAGCCTTTTATCGGCGTAGCCAGCAGCTTCACAGACCTTATACCCGGCCATACAAGCATGCGGGATCTGGAAAGATTCATAGAAAAGGGAGTACATGAAGGAGGCGGTGTTCCTTTCTTTTTTGGTATTCCGGGTATCTGTGACGGAATAGCCATGGGACACAAAGGGATGCATTACAGCCTTGCATCCAGGGAATTAATAGCAGATATGGTGGAAACAGTCGCAGAAGCGCATCGTCTTGATGGGCTTGTTCTGCTTACAAACTGCGACAAAATAACACCCGGCATGCTTATGGCAGCCGCCAGGCTGGACATTCCATCAATCATTGTAACGGCGGGTCCAATGCTTTCAGGCCGCTGGCAGGGACGCAGGCTGAACTTGACAAGCGACACATTTGAAGCGGTCGGTAAATACAAACAAGGAGAAATAAGTCTTAATGAGCTAAAAGCTCTTGAGTTATGCGCCTGCCCTGGATCAGGCTCCTGTCAGGGAATGTATACGGCCAACACAATGGCCTGCGTTACAGAGGCAATGGGAATGAGCCTGCCCGGCTGTGCCGCCACGCCAGCGGTTGTTGCAGACAAAAAGCGTATCGCTTTTGAAAGCGGAATAAGAATAACCCGGTTAGTAGAGAAAAATATAACGCCCGGAAAAATTATCAGTAGAAAATCCATCGATAATGCTATCCGGGTAGACATGGCACTAGGTGGATCAACAAATACGGTTCTGCACATTCCTGCTATAGCTCATGAAGCCGGAATACAATTACCACTTGAGAGGTTTGATGAGCTTAGCGCTGATACTCCCCATATTGTAAACATGATTCCCGGCGGCGAGTACTACATGGAAGACCTCTATTTTGCAGGTGGCATTCCGGCAGTGCTTTCAAGGCTTAAAGATAAACTTCACAACACTCAGACTGTTTCAGGAAAAAAGATATACTCTATAGCGGATAAGGCCGTAGCCTCCGATGCCGATGTTATCAGGGTTCAGAGCAAGTACTACCATAAACAGGGAGGAATTGCGGTTTTGAAGGGTAATCTGGCTCCAAAAGGCTGCGTTGTCAAACAGACGGCGGTCAGCCCGGAAATGATAAGGTTTGAAGGCACAGCACGAGTATTTAATTCGGAAGAAGCAGGCATGAAGGCTATAGTAAGCGGGAAAATAAAGGCCGGAGATGTTGTCGTAATCCGTTACGAAGGACCTAAAGGCGGCCCCGGCATGAGAGAGATGCTCTCCCCAACCTCGGCGATTGCCGGAATGGGCCTCTCGGCATCAGTAGGACTTATCACCGACGGACGTTTCTCCGGTGGAACACGCGGCCCGTGCATCGGGCATGTGTCACCGGAGGCTATGGAAGGAGGTCCGATAGCTGTTGTAAAAGACGGTGACATTATCAGAATCAACATTACAAACAGATCTATAGATCTTCTTCTTGATGATGACGAGATAGAAAAACGGCTTCAGGACTGGCGCCCTCCGGCCCCCAAAATTAATAAAGGCTGGCTGGCAAGATATGCCAAACTGGTAACCTCGGCAAGTACCGGCGCTGTGATGAGTTAGTTTGTAGTTTGGAATTAAAAGGAATTGTTTAAAAATTGTTTAAAAATTGTTTAAAAATAGGTTTTATCGGTCTGAGCAATCTGATCAGGCTATAGTGCAGATAGAGCAAAAAATGTTTAATTCGGGTAATAACTAAGGAGCAGACAAATAAAATGAAGAAGATGACCGGCTCAAAAATCATACTGGAAGCCCTTAAGCGCGAAAAGGCCACCACAGTCTTTGGTTATCCGGGCGGCGTCGTACTTGGCATATTCGACGAACTTTATGATGATAAGAATATCAGTCTTATACTGACAAGGCACGAACAGGGTGCTGTTCATATGGCGGACGGCTACGCCAGGATTACAGGTGACCCCGGAGTTGTACTGGTCACAAGCGGTCCGGGAGCCACAAATACAGTCACAGGCATTGCAAATGCCTATATGGACTCCATACCGATGGTGGTTTTCACAGGACAGGTGCCGACCATGCTGATAGGAAATGATGCCTTCCAGGAAGCTGATATCGTAGGTATCACCAGGCCATGCACAAAGTACAACTACCTGGTGAAAGACGTTAATGATCTTGCATATACAATAAAGGAAGCTTTTCACCTGGCAAGAACAGGCCGGCCCGGGCCAGTGCTTATTGACCTGCCGAAAGACATTACAGCTGCATCATGCGAATTCAAATGGCCGGATAAGGTCGAGATAAGAAGCTATAAACCAAAGATCACAGGAAACAAGCCGATGATTCGCCAGGTGGCCGCAGCAATAAACAAAGCCAAAAAACCGGTTATCCTGGCAGGCGGCGGTGTGGTCGCTTCAGAGGCCTATGCGGAATTACTGGAGTTTGCAACTCTTATTAACTCGCCTGTGACCACTACGCTTATGTCACTAGGATCGTTTCCTGCATCTAACCAGCTCTATATGGGTATGCCTGGCATGCATGGAACATACTGCGCAAACATGGCAATCCAGAACTGTGATCTTTTAATAGGAATCGGGGTCAGGTTCGAAGATCGTGTTACAGGAAAAACCTCTGATTTCGCCCCAAAAGCAAAGATCATCCAGGTAGATATCGATCCCACATCTATCAGAAAAAACGTACGTGTGGATATACCGGTTGTAGGAGATGTCAAACACATATTAAAAGATGTAAACACTGTTCTTAAGGAGGAGGGCAGCAAGCCCAAGTGGAAAGAGCTCCAGAAGGCCTGGCTAAAGCAGATAGAGACATGGAAGAAAGAGCACCCTTTGTCTTATCACCAGGACACTGATGTGATAAAACCGCAATTTGTGGTGGAAAAGCTATACGAACTATCAAAAGGCCAGGCCATAATAACAACCGAGGTGGGGCAAAATCAGATGTGGGCGGCCCAGTTCTACAAGTTTGATAAGCCTCGGCATTGGATATCGTCCGGGGGGCTGGGTACAATGGGTTTTGGCTTTCCTGCCGCAATTGGAGCCCAGATGGCAGCGCCTGGCAAGCTGGTGATCGACATTGCCGGCGACGGCAGTATACAGATGAATATACAGGAGTTGGCAACAGCTGTAATCAACAAACTTCCGGTGAAAATAGCTGTCCTTAACAACCAATACCTGGGAATGGTCCGGCAGTGGCAGGAACTTTTCTTTGAAGAGAGGTACTCTCATACGTTTCTGGATTCGCATATGATACCGGATTTTGTTAAGCTGGCCGAATCATACGGAGTAGTGGGGCTTAGGGCCTCAAAACCGAGCGAGGTCGAGCCACTGATTAAGGAAGCTTTTAAGGTGAAGAAGCCTGTACTTATGGACTTCGTATGTGACTGGAAAGAGAAGGTCTATCCCATGGTTCCGGCTGGAGCATCTATCGACAATATGCTCTTATACGAAGCAGAGACTAAAGATAAAAAGAGAAAGGTCAGGGTGGTGAAATAATGAGACATACCATATCTGTTCTTGTTGAAAACAAATTCGGGGTATTATCCAACGTATCCGGTCTTTTTAGCGGCCGGGGATTTAATATAGAAAGCATATCCGTTGGAGAGACCCTTGACCCGCAAATATCTCAGATGACCATAATCACCCGTGGGGACGATCAGGTAATCGAGCAGATCACAAAACAACTCAATAAGCTCGTCGATGTCATCAAGGTTATCGACCTGCTCGAGGTTGACCACGTGGAACGGGAAATGGCCTTAATAAAGGTCGCACCCAGGCATGACCAGAAGTCCGAGGTTTTAAGAACAGCTGAAATATTCCGCGGACGTATCGTCGACTCCAGCCCTAAAACCTACACGATAGAGGTAACAGGCGACGAAAAAAAGATAGAGGCTCTTATAGGTATACTGCGACCAATGGGAATAAAAGAGTTCGTTCGAACAGGAAAGATCGCAATAGCCAGGGAAGGAAGCAAGTAAATTAAAAAAGAGAAACATGCTTTTTTGCTTATAAATCTAATTTTCCATTGAAGAAACAAAGACTTCTTTGCTAATATCATTCCGTGGACCTTCCTAAAGTCATACGCATGGCAAATACGGCACTTACCTTTGGAGTCTTGGCTTCAACTTTGATACTAGCCAGGCATTACGCAAATATGGCTCTTGATGATCTGGCCTCCACGGAAGGCACTGAAGAGCTGGTTCTTACAGCACCCAAATCAAAGCCTCCACGGGATCTTTTTTCATACGCAGCTATTCTGGAGACAAATCCTTTTGGCGATGCTCCGGCCGGTCCCCTTACCACGATCGGCAGCGCAAAAAAAGATAGCCAAGGCGGCCAAGACGGCGGTGATATTCCGGTTGCTTTGACTTTAGTAGGTACGATAGCGGGCAATGGTAGTTACGGCTTCGCAATATTCGAAGACCAGAAACAACAGCAATCCGTATTCCGTGTAGGCACTCAAATTCCAGGTTATGGGATGCTGATCAGGGTGGAACCAAGTTTTGTTGTTCTCTCAACTCCACAAGGAGAAGAGCATATAAAAATTGCCGAGATAGCCGAGATAGTCGATAACCAGCCTGCAATAGGCCGTAAACACAGCCGGGCCGGAAAAAGGAGATCAACCGGTAAAACACGATCAGCTAAAGATGTGGGTTTTATCCGCCGGGCGGGCAAACAGAGGTTTGTCTTGGACAAGGAAGGTGTCCAGAAATCCCTCCAGAATCCTCAGCGTGTTCTAACCGACGCACGGATGCTGCCGAACATAGTAAACAACAAGCAGGAAGGTTTCAGAGTCTCGGAGGTAAAACCAAATGGTGTGTATAGCAAACTAGGCCTTAAAAACGGAGATGTATTACTTAAAATTAATGACCTTGAACTTAACAGCCCTGACAGTGGCATACAGGCATTCAGCACACTTAAGGGAATGGATCAGATAAAGCTTTTTTTAATTCGTGATGAAAAGAAAATAACGTTAACCTATCAGATACGTTGATTAGCAAGTACATAAATCAGGAAACAACCTTTAATTGAGTTGCCAATTATGAATAAACATGTAAAAACAGTTCCTACTTTTAAGATAATCGCCTTTCTGGCCTGCCTAACTTTTCTCTGGAGCAGTCAAGCACTATCCCAGCAGCAGCAACAACAACAAGAGCATGAGCATGAAGAAAACGAAAATAAACAGGTCAACGACGGACAGGACGACAACGGACAGAATAACAAGGTAGCATTTAATTTTGTGGATGTGGACCTTCCGGTTGTTGTCAAATTCATCAGCGATGTCACTGGAACAAACTTCATTTTTGACGAATCCATAAAAGGAAAAGTTACCATAATAGCTCCGACAGAACTCTCAACCGACGATGCCTTCAGGTTGTTTTCCGCGATTCTGGAGCTGAAGGGTTTTACGCTTCTTCCCTCCGGTATAAATGCATACAAAATTGTGCACCAGGCGAAAGCCAAGCAAGGAGGAACGCCTATTGTTACCGATAACAAGCCTTCTATCCTTGCAGATGAAACCTATGTTGCCCGCCTGGTTCCGCTTGACTATATTTCCGCCTCCGATGCACAGACATTTCTTAAGCCTCTTATTTCCAAAACCGGCCACCTGTCATACTTCGGACCGGGCAATATAATCCTTGTAATAGACTCTGACTTAAATATCCAAAAACTTCTTACTATTATCAAAAAAATTGACCGGCCGTCACGCACACAGGGTTTTGAACTCGTACCCCTGGAATATGCAACCGCTGTCAATGTAGCTGCGATCATCACCGATGCCTTTACAAAAGGCCAGGGAAAGAGGATCAAGAAGGGCTTGCCGTCCGTTAAAGATGAGGCTGTTTCCGTGGTACCTGATGAAAGGATGAACGCAGTCATATTAATCGGTGACAACAAAGACCGTAAGAACCAGATAAGAGAGCTGATAAAACTACTGGACCAACCCCTCCCAAAAAAATCAGGACGCACCAAGGTCTACTTTCTTGAGTATGCCGATGCTGAAGAAGTAGCCAAGGTACTGCAAGGACTCACCAATAAAACAGGGGTGACCAGAAAAGGCCGTAGCAAGGTGGGAGGGGTTACTTCGACCGAAACAGGGTTTTCTGGAAATGTGGTGATAATGCCGCATAAGACAACCAATTCCTTGGTGATAATGGCAGCGCCGGCTGATTATGCAAGCATAGTCGATATTATCAGTCAGATCGACATTCGTCGAAGGCAGGTGTTTGTCGAGGCGCTTATAGCCGAGGTGTCTATCGGGAAGTTGGATGAACTAGGATCCAAGTGGCGTGCGGCTGCGGATGTGGGCGGAGCCCCTGTTGCTGTAGGCGGGTTTGGTTCAATGGATGCAGGCGCTGTAAATAATATAATTACCGGCCTGTCCGCTCTGAGCTTCGGCGGTGTAGGCGACTTTTTTACCACCAAGGTAACCGATCCAGCATCAGGGACAAGCACGGATTTTTCTGTGCCTGGATTTGCGGCACTTTTTAGTATTAACGAATTCCGTAACGCGTTCAACGTCCTTTCTGCGCCGACTATTCTCACATCAGACAACCAAGAGGCCGAGATATTGGTAGGCGAAAACGTACCGTTCATATCAAAACAGGATACAACATCTGCAGGCATCACCTCCAACATAGTGGAACGAACCGATGTAGGTATTCTTCTTAGGATTAAACCCAGAATAAATGAAAGTGATTATGTAAACCTGGATATATATCAAGAAATATCAGCCGTGCCTGAACAATCGGAAACTCTTGTGGCCACAGTAGGTCCTACCATCACAAAAAGATCGGCTAAAACCTCTGTGGTTGTCCGCAGCGGTGAAACAGTGGTTATCGGCGGCCTCATGAGGGAAAATGAATCAGAAACTGTCCGTAAAATCCCATTTTTAAGTGATATTCCTATTCTTGGATGGCTGTTTAAGTTCAGATCAAAAAATAAAGAAAAAACTAACCTGCTGATTATTCTCACTCCGAAAATAGTAACAGGAAGCGAAGATCTTAACAAAATTTCCATACGTAAGCGGAAAGAGTACGAAGAAAAGTCCCAGCAACAGGTGCCAACACCAAAGTAGTCGTTATGCTTAGAACCTGGCTTAAAAATAGTTTTGAAATGGGAATAACTTGGAAAATAATCTAAAAAGTTATTTGGAAAAAGTTCAGGGCGTTAATCCACGGAACCATTTTTTTCTGATGAAACCGTTATCACAGTCTTAACGTTACCTCGTGGATTAAAGTCACCGGTAACCTCCAGAAACCTGGGCTTAAGAATTTTCGACAGATCAGCATAAATCTTGTTGGTTGATTCTTCGTGTGAGATACTTTTGTTTCTGTAACCATTCAGGTACAGCTTCAGCGATTTAAGCTCAACGATGAATTTATCAGGAACGTAACGTATGTAAAATGTAGCAAAGTCAGGATAGCCTGACCTGGGACAGAGACAGGTAAACTCCTCAAAGGATATACTGACTTCATAATCCCTTTCCGGTGAAGCGTTGGGCCATGTTTCCAGCTTTGCCCCTGATATAGCATTTTCACCATACTTGTTCATTATAATTGCCTCATTGTTATGCGGTAAGGTCTATACAAGAGACCCTGTCTGAAAGAACGTCGATCGTCTTTCTAATAGATTGAATTTTGCCTGCGGATATATCTGCAAGCAGTATCCCCTCTTCCTCTGTTTCATCCATAGACCTGAGCCTTCCTCCTGGTCCTGTTACTAATGAACCACCACAGAACTCGGTGCCGTCTGCCGATATGCCGACACGGTTGGAGCTGGCCAGAAAACACTGGTTCTCGACAGCACGGGCACGCGCCAGTAGTTCTATTATATCGCACCGCGGATGAGGCCACTCGGAACTTACCAGGAACGCATGAACACCGTCAGCCGCCATCTTTTGAAACATCGCAGGAAAACGCAGATCATAGCAGATAGCCATTCCAAACCTGGCTCCCCTGAACTCGAACACCCCCAAGTTTCTCCCCGGCGTAAAGTACTTATCCTCTTGCATGAGTTTAAAAAGATGAATTTTATCGTATCTGGCCAATTCAGTGCCGTCAGGACCTATGGCAAGCATCCTGTTGTATAGATTGTCTCCGTCTTTTATGGCAAGACTTCCGCATACAACTGCGTTTATACGTTTTGCCAAAACCCCGATTCTAACAGCAACATCATAATGAAAATCTCCTGAACTCCTCCAGCTATGTTTGTCATAACCTGTTGTAAAAAGTTCAGGAAGCAGGTAAATGTCTGCTCCGGGATAGGCAGAAAAAAGCCTTTCTACCTTGTTAAGGTTTTTATCAATCTCGCCGTCTATAACGGCCATCTGGACTATTGCTATTGTAGGCAAGAGATTTCTTCTATTAATACTATTTATTTTGGAAAATAGTTCTTTATCAAGCTTTACTAAACATGATAAGAAATAATTTTTTTAAAATTTTTTTAATAATAACAGCTATATCTGTACGTTTAAATGTAAAGGCCCGGTTAACAGCATCCAAAGCTTTTTTAGTTTCTTCTTTGGTTAACAACGGTAACAGTTATTTTGTTTTATGATTATGCACCAAAAGTCAGCGCGGAATCAAAGGGAAGAACAGCTTCGTATCTGTTTTTTCTTCCTTTGTTACAATTCGTTGACGTGATACATTGTTTTAGCATATTATTTTTATCTCTGGTATTAGCGGGTTACGACTTTGATCTGTAAAAATAAAAAGAACAAACAACTTATACCTGGCCGGGCTATATGGGCTGCCGTAATTATATTTATAATGATTACAGCTTCTGTTCCGCAAGCTGTCGCAGGTCCCTGGGCCGCCCCTGGGGACATTGGCCTTCGTCATGACCTGTTGCTACTGGGCGATACCGGACTAATTTCAGCTCCTCTTTCCGCATGGCCGTTATCGTGGGGTGATATAGCCAAAGACCTGAACAATATTAAAAGCCATGATGCCAAGCATCAAGGGGTGGAACAGGCACTTCAACGCGTAAAAGCGCGTATAAGGCAAGAATCCACCAGAGGAGCCCGCTTTACAAGTCACAGCTCGCTTTCGGTCAGGCCACTTCAGCTTAGGACTTTCAATGATACGCCTCGTGAGTCGGCTGAAATCGGGGCAGGAATAGAGTGGATGGGTAAACGGCTTGCTTACCGTCTTCGTATAAGCGGCGTCTATAAGCCTGATGACAAAAAGACATTACGCCTGGATGGGTCTTATATAAGCCTGTTGGCGCTGAAAAACCTGTCGGTATCCATTGATGCAATAGACCGCTGGTGGGGGCCTGGGTGGGACAGCAGCCTTATACTATCCAACAATGCCAGGCCGGTGCCTGCTATTGTATTAAAGCGGGACTATTCTTACCCGTTTGAGTCAAAATGGTTAAAATGGATCGGCCCGTGGCAATTTGTAACTTTTTTAGGCAGGCTGGAGAAAGAAAGCAAGGTAGCGGATGCCATGCTGTTTGGCATGAGATTCAACTTTAAACCGCTGAGCAGCCTGGAGATCGGATTATCAAGGACAGCCCAGTGGGGAGGCAAGGGAAGGCCGTCGGATTTAAAAACGTTCTCAAAGCTCCTTATGGGTAAAGATAATATCGGCAGCTCAGGCGTTACATCAAAAAATGAACCCGGAAACCAATTAGCTGGATATGACATACGATGGGTATCCCCACTTTTCAACCTTCCCTACGCACTCTACAGCCAGTTTATAGGCGAAGATGAAGCAGGTTGGCTTCCATCACGCCATATAGGCATGTATGGTCTTGAGGCCTGGGGAGATTGGCGCAGCAGCAGATCCTGGCGATTACGCCTGGAGTATTCTGATACTGCTGCAGCATTTTTAGAATCCGCCCCTATATTTAATTACGCCTATAATCACAGCACATATGGCGGTTACAGGTATTACAAGCGCAGTATAGGGAGTTCTATAGATAATGACGGACAGACGCTTTCTCTGGGAGCCGTGATTGTTGACAAAAAAGGGCGTCCATGGAATATCCTGGCACGATGGGCCACTCTAAACCGGGATAACAGCGGCAGCCGAAATTCCGTAACAGACCAGAAGAAAAACATTTTAGACCTGGAAATAGATAACACTCTTTATTTTGGAAAGAATACTATTTCCTGGGGAGCAGGTATTCAGAACGCAAAAGTTGAACAGTCAGGTAATGACGCTGTAACAAGCGGCCGCTTGTTTGTTCAACTTGTACACGAGTTTTAAATCAAAGTCAGAGCTTGCAGGTAAAGGAAAAGTCAAATGAAACAAAGTATTTTAAAACTGTTTTTTATAAACTTTGCACTGGTTACAAGCCTATTTTTGCCTGCCGCAATTACCCTGTCGGCGGCTGAGGTAGACTTGTTGCAGCAACTTTCGCCGGAGCAAAGATCGGCTGCGCTCAAGGTGCTTGAGAAAGGTTCAGCTCCGGGTTCCAAAGCAAATAACAAACCTTTGTCGGAACCAAAGATTGTTGCCCCACGCGCGGTGGAAAATGCATCATCACAGCTGGAAAAAGAGGCTGTCGAAGCGCTTGATATGCCGAAGTTGACATCGGATAAAGAGAAAAAAACTGTTAAACAGAAGTTAAAGCAGTTTGGGTACGATCTTTTTGCAGGATCTCCAAGTACTTTTGCTCCTGCGACTGATATTCCTGTACCGTATGATTATGTAATAGGTCCCGGGGATACTATAAATATACAGCTTTTCGGCAAGGAAAACACCGAGTACAACCTTGTGGTGACCCGCGAAGGGGTTCTGCAATTTCCGGGTATTGGTCCTATCCCTGTGGCAGGACAGCGGTTTGAAGAACTAAAAAACAATCTTAATATGCGTATATCCCGCCAAATGATTGGTGTTCAGGCAAGTATCACCATGGGACGTTTACGTTCGATCCGTATATTCGTGCTTGGAGACGCTTACAGGCCGGGTTCATACACGGTAAGCTCTCTGTCAACCATGACTAACGCCCTTTTTGTCAGCGGAGGAATAAAGCCTATCGGGTCGTTGCGCAATATTGAACTGAAAAGAAGTGGTAAGCTGATTACCCGTCTGGACCTTTATGACCTGCTGCTTACCGGGAACACCAGCGGCGATGTTCGCCTGCAGCCGGGTGATGTGATATTTATTCCCCCTATAGGTTCCACCGTCGGAATTGCAGGAGAGGTGCGCCGTCCTGCTATCTATGAGCTGCGCGAAGAAAAGACCGTGGATGAAGTACTTAAGTTCGCCGGGGGATTACTGCCGACAGCATACCCCCAGGTTTCACAGTTAGAACGCATTAACGAGTTGCACGAGCGTGAGCTTATTGATCTGAATCTAACCGATCCCTCAAGCCGAAACACTATTTTACGGGATGGGGATATTCTTCGTGTCTACTCTGTGCTGGAAAAGATGGATAACGTGGTTTTACTATCCGGACGTGTTTACAGGCCCGGAGGGTATCAGTGGAATCAAGGTATGCGTCTCACAGACATTATCCCTTCAATGGATAAGCTTCTTCCAGAGTCGGACCTGGATTATGTTCTCATAAAGAGGCAGATGTTGCCTGATCGACGTATTTCGGTTCTATCGGCCAGGTTGAGAATTGCCTTGCAGGATCCGGATTCCCCTGAAAACGTGGCCTTACGTCCCCGGGATGAAGTAATTGTGTTTGGTATGGCGGAGGACCGCTCCAAAACAATCGCCTCTGTTATCCTCCAACTGCGCCAACAGGCTGGTTTCAGCAATCCGGAACCTGTTGTCACTATACAGGGTAATATTAGATATCCTGGCACTTATCCATTGGAAGACAACATGCGCTTAAGTGACTTGGTCCGTGCCGGCCTTGATATCCTTCCTGAAAGTGACCTTGACTATGCTCTTGTAGTACGTGAATACGACAATGGAGCGCGTATTGTCCCCTTCTCCGTCTCTTTAGGCAAAGCGCTGAATAATCCCGGCGGTAAGGCTGATATCCTGCTTGCCCCTCGTGACAAAGTTTACGTGTTCAGCCTGGTCGATGACAGGCAGAAATTGATACAGCCGGAACTGGAGCGCTTAAGGCTTCAGGCCCGCCAAACGGAACCGGCTCGTTTGGTCAATATACAAGGTTTTGTTAAAGCGCCTGGTCAGTATCCGTTTGAGGATGGAATCCGTGTAAGCCGGTTGGTACAAGCCGGCGGAGGATTAGAAGAATCCGCTTATAGATTGGAAGCCGAACTGACGAGATACAATATCGATAAAGAAGAGACCCGGTTAACTGAGCATGTTGCCGTAGACCTTGAAAGAGCACTTGCAGGAGATGCCGAGGCCGACCTGAAACTTATGCCACATGATACGCTTCATATAAAGAAATTGCCGCTGTGGTCTGAGCAGCAGCTGGTCGAAATCCAAGGGGAGGTACGTTTTCCCGGTGTCTACCTCTTATCACGTGGCGAAACACTTCGCTCTCTTATAAACAGGGCCGGTGGCTTTACTGAACTAGCCTTTCTGGATGGCGCCGTCTTTATGCGCGAGAAATTGCGCCAGAAGGAGCAGAAGCAGATAGATGCCCTGGCCGAGGGTCTGGAATCCGACCTTGCAGCTGTCTCGCTTGAAAAGACACAGACAGGACCATCTAAAAAAGGCGGGGAGGATTCTTATAACATAATGCGCTCTCTTGCCTCACAGCTTCGAGCAACAAAAGCAGTCGGCAGGCTTGTAATTGATTTGAAAGGCATTGTTGAGGGCGACGGAGAAGATATTGTCCTTGCAGGAGGAGACAAGCTGGTTGTCCCGGTACGTTCACAAGAGGTAACGGTTATCGGTGAGGTGCATTTCCCGACATCTCACCTTTACAACAAGAATTTCACCCGGGATGATTATATTAATATGAGTGGCGGAATAACATATAAGGCCAAAGAAAAGCATATTTATATTGTTCGCGCAAATGGAACAGTTATTGCCGGCAATAGTTCCGGATGGTTCAAAACAGTGCAAAAAATAAATCCAGGAGATACAATAGTAGTGCCTCTTAATGCAGAGCGTATAAGACCACTTACTCTTGTTACAAATATAAGCCAGATTATCTACCAACTGGGACTGGCAATGGCCAGCTGGTACGCAATAGGAGTGCTTTGAGCTAATAAATTATGAGCGACTCTAATTCTATGCAAAATTCAGGGAAAACCTCATCACCTGAAGTTCAGCCCCCACCTCCTCCAGGGTACTATCCTCCATATTATCTTGAAGAAGAGGAGTTTAATCTCATTGACAGCTGGCGGGTTCTTGTTCGTTACAAGGTAATGATTCTTTTAATAGTGGCTCTAAGCACTGCTGCCGCCGCTTTTGTAGCTTTTACAAGCGAGCCTGTTTATACAGCTAAAGTGCTTCTGGCGCCTGCCACTCAAGAAAAGGGGAACAGGCTATCTTCTCTTGCCTCACAGTTTGGCGGTATGGCGGCCTTGGCCGGAATTCAGCTAGGCGCTGGTGGAGGCAGCACAGACGAGGCTTTGGCTATCCTTGAGTCAAGAAAATTCATATATGCTTTTATCAATGACGAAAATCTTATGCCGGTTCTATTTGATGAGTTATGGGATGAGCATCGTGGCACCTGGGATGTTGAAGACGAGAAAGAGATCCCCAGGCTTGGAAAGGCTTTCAAAAGATTCAAGGACATGGTCGAGATCTCTAAGGATAAGAAAACCGGCCTGATAACTTATACCATAGAATGGAAAGATCCGGAGCAGGCGGCCAGGTGGGCTAACCTTTTAGTTGCACGGTTGAACCAGCACCAACAGGCCGCTGCAATTTCCGAGGCTCAAAAAAGCATAGCATTTCTTAAAGAGGA
Source organism: Nitrospirota bacterium (assembly GCA_027021335.1). Taxonomy (GTDB): domain Bacteria; phylum Nitrospirota; class Thermodesulfovibrionia; order SZUA-242; family SZUA-242; genus JALUUO01. Next base: position 12,653 of record JALUUO010000085.1, on the reverse strand, counting down.
ACTGGCTAAAACCAGTGTCGTGGATATGCGGCAGGCTATATACCGGCTTATCCAGGCACAGACAGAATCGATAATGCTTGCCAGTGTGCGGAGAGAGTACGCCTTAAAGGTTATCGATCCGGCAGTGCCACCAAGAATCAGGTCAAAACCTAAACGCAAATTAATAATAATTCTAGGATTGGCAGTAGGCCTTATGTTGGCTGTTTTTGCCGCATTTTTTCGTGACTTTCTTGCAACGCAACTGGAAAACGAATCTTCAAAAAAGAACAAAAACACAAAAAGGCCCTGAATCTCTTCTCAGGTTTAGGCTTCTAAATGAGCAACTACATACCGCGCAATTTTCTTGTTACCGGCGGTGCTGGTTTCATCGGTTCTAATTTCGTTAACTACCTTCTTAAAGCCCATCCGGATGCCATTGTTGTGGTCCTGGATGCCTTAACCTATGCAGGCAATCTTGAAAGTCTGAATTCAGTCATTTCATCTTCTAAACTACAGTTTGTTCATGGTGATATCAGGGATTACAACCTGGTGAGAAACCTGTTGCATGATAAATCCATAGATACTCTGGTTAATTTTGCAGCGGAATCTCATGTGGATCGTTCGATCGCCGGACCTGATGCATTTATAAATACCAATATCATAGGTACACATACCTTACTTAAGGCAGCAAAGAGTGTCTGGCTGGATAAATCAGGTGGTCCTGTCTCTCATCGTTTTCACCATGTCTCCACCGACGAGGTATATGGTTCACTGGGCATTGAAGATCCTGCCTTTACGGAAGTCACTCCTTACTCACCCAATTCTCCTTACGCGGCCAGCAAAGCTGCATCGGATCACCTGGTGCGCGCCTACCATCATACCTATGGTTTACAGGTAACCACCAGTAACTGTTCAAATAACTACGGACCGTATCAGTTTCCCGAAAAACTTATTCCGCTTTTAATTGTAAACATCCTGTACGGCAAGCCTTTACCTGTCTATGGCGATGGCTTGAACATAAGAGACTGGTTATACGTGGAAGATCACTGCCGTGGAATAGATATCATTCTGAAAAAAGGACGTATTGGTGAAACTTATAATATAGGTGGCGATAATGAATGGACAAATATAAATATTGTGAAACTTGTTTGTGATTTGATTGACAAGGCGTTCGAAAATTCAAACAGCCTAAAAGAACGGTTCCCTAAAGCACCTGCTGCTGTTGAAAAAAGGTCTGATACCTTAATTCAGTACGTAGAGGACCGACCGGGTCATGACCGAAGGTATGCCATTAATTCAGAAAAGATTTCTGCCGAACTAGGTTTCTGCTCTAACACATTATTCGAAACCGGTATTAAAAAAACCATAGATTGGTACCTGGAAAACGAATCCTGGTGGCGCAATATCATAGACGGCAGTTACAGAGAGAGTGCTGCTACATAATCTGCCTGCCGCTAAGCGAGTAAACAAAATGCCCCTTTATGGCAAACTGGTCTGCCTTCCAATGCTTGGGCAGAGGCAGAAACGGTGCTGCATCCTTTACCGCCTGTAAGGCCGCCTCATCAAGAACCGGATTACCGGATGTGCGAAGCAGCTTCACTTCTCTTAGAGATCCGTCCTTTTGGATAACGAATCTTATATATAGATCACCTGTCATACCTAAGCGCATCGCGCTTAATGGATATTGCCATGCCTGTTCGATTCTGTCTTTTAATTTATACAAGTAACCCAGCTGCTTGAACTCAGCTGTATCAAGGGTGATTTCGGGAATAGTCTGTTTTTTTGAAATAGATGACCAATTTACGATAGACGGATCGTATAAAGCTATAGATTCACCTGAAGGCTGTGAGCCTGCCCCACCCCTGGAACGCCCCTCCCGAGGCATCGTGTTGCCTTCTCCGGCAGGGATCTCTTCTGGCACGGGTCTTCTTCTATCCCGGCTGAGCTCAGGTTCTTGCGGTGTTAGAGGCAGAGGTCCCGAAGGAGCGGAAGTTTGAGGGGTAATGCTTGGCGCCAGTAAATTGTCCGGTCTTTCCTGCAGCAGTGGTGCGGTCTTGGAAAGTGGAGCAGCTTTTTTTGAAGGTGGATTAGACATTGGCACCGGAGGAGGAATGTTTTTTTTATCCTTAGGGGTTGAGGTGCTTTTGCTCTGTTTTTTCTGCCCGAATTCACTTGCCGGAATCATTTTGACAGAGATAGGAGAATTGCCTGCTTTATCAGCCGGCAGGCCTGAGGGAAGGTATGCCATTATGGCCAAAACCAATAAGTGAATCAGTAGAGATGGAAACAGATGTCTATACATTGTTGCTGTAATTCCTGCTTGCTATTGACTTATTAAACAGTAATTCATTATCTTAACAGACTTCGTATATTCAAAATTCTGTTGGAAAGGGGAAAAAGTTGGGTAACGTAAAAAAGTGGAGAAAAAAGAAAATGTCAAAGCATAAGCACAGGAAACTACTTAGGAGGACTCGCGTACAAAGAAGACGCCGCGGCTAAGAAAACGTCTGATTGTGGGGAGTTCTCAAGCAATTAATCCTTACATTAAACTTAATTAAAACGGGTTACTCTTATACCTACAAAAGGCATCTTTTCTAAGTATTCCGGTAGAGAAACCTTTTTAACCTTTCCTGTTTTGTTTTTTCGTCCGCTGGCATGAATCAGGAAGATTTCTTTGCCATCTTTTTTAACAAAGCCCAAGTGACCGACCATTTCGCCGGCAACACGCCTGTCAGGGGCCTTGATAAAGTAGAGCAGATCTCCATTTTCGAGTTTGTTTATGTTTTTCTGCGCTTCTGTCCTCCCTAGAATCCGGATCGTTTTATGGCCTCTAGTACCTTTAAGACTACTTAGATTTCCCAAGCTCCCTGTCACTTCCATGCCCCACTTGCCGCTTTCTATCATGTCGGTTCCATACTGAAATCTTTCATCATAATTCACTACCTTGTTAGCTTTCAATATACCTTTTGTAATGAAACGCATTTCTAGGGCCTCTTGTATTGCCTCCTGCGGCGTGCTGCTAAGGGCCAGCTCTGCACACCGAAATGTAAGATACATACAGTCGACACGCTCGTCAGCAACTATTACATTACGCCTCACATATTCGCCAAGTGGATCCGGGTCATAAGGACGGCCCACGAATGATTCACCGCAATTGGCTATTTTATCACCAATGGTCTTACCCTTAGGGATTCCATCAAGCGGGCCAACGGCTCCAATGGAGACAGCCTTGAAAATATATATGGTTCCAAGAAGAATAACCATGTCTCTAAATAGTTTTATAAATTTCTTTATAAGTTGTTTCATAATTGATATTATAATATTTTCTATTTTTACTTTAATTGTTCCTGAGTGTACTCATGATAATCAGTCCAAAACTTAAAAAGCAATAAGTATAATGACAGATCTTTAGGAGCTTAAACTTAGAGCATTGGAACTTACACTAGAGAAAATTAAAAACATTAATCTGTATCAACGCAAAAAGGGCTACCGCTATAGTGTGGACGCGTTATTGCTTGAAAATTTCATCCACCTAAAAAATGTAAATAACTGTATTGATCTTGGAACCGGCTCCGGCATAATATCTCTTCTTCTTGCAGTACGTTACAAAAAAGCCGGTATAACTGCCGTGGAGCTCCAAAGCACGCTCGTTAACCTGGCCCGGCAAAACATTACCCTGAACCAGCTTAATAACCGGATAAAACTTGTTCAGGCCGATATAGGAAAACTCAGCCGCATAGTGCCTGCCGGAAAAGCCGATCTGGTTGTCTCCAACCCGCCTTACAGGCGTTTAAGGTCTGGAAGGTTAAACAATGAAGATGAGCGTACAATTGCCCGGCACGAAGTGTTATTGACACTTAAAAGCCTTGTAAGCTGTGCCTCACGCTTGCTTAAAAACGGCGGCAGTTTCTGTATGGTGCACCACCCAGAGAGGTTGTCAGAAATTTTTAACGAGCTCTGCTTGGCACGCCTCGAGCCTAAAAGGCTCAAAGTGGTGTATTCAAAAGCAGACACTGAGGCTAAGATGGTTCTTCTGGAATCGATCAAGGCTGGACGGCCCGGATTAAAAATCGAGCCGCCGCTGTTTTTGCAAAAGCACAGCAGTTCTAATTGCAAATATAGTTTTTAGTTTTTTTGCTTTCTAAAAAATGTTTACAAAGTTGTCTGCCGGTTATTGCTCAGGCCACCGCTGCTTTACGTGCTCTATGGCCTCGTGCACGTCAAGTTCCCGGGTAGCATTGCCTACTCTAAGAAAGTATCTTCTTGTCGTTTTATCCTTAACATATACAGGGCGTGGAGATGCTTCTATAAGTAGGCGGCATACATCCTTGTTTTCAACGTCATGAAAAATCACATGAATCAAAGGACACATATCCGTGCCTATCCGGGTAGAGATGGTATTCATTATGTATTGTTGAAAGCCATCCTGACCGTTTTTCTTTAAGGTTTTATAATCACCTTCAAGACCGATAACAGCGCCTTGATCGTCCACACCTATAAGCAAGGTTCCACCATGGTTATTCATAAACCCTGCAATTGTTTTTACAACCACATCTTCAAGAGATTTGTTTAACTTGGCTTGACGATAGTCCCAACGTGCCGATGCCTTAAACTCTACGGACTCACTTTCACCTCCTTCTATAAAATATGGCAAATCTCTCGCAAGTTCATCTGCCAGAGAACTCACCAGGCGATTACTTCCGGTCAACGCACGGTGATACATTCCAAAAGCAAAGCCGAAACAACCGCCAAGCAAGGCAAAAGACCCGGTCATCCCTATCATTTTACCGGTAAACGATCTTGCCATACGGCTGATCACAAACGACCAAAGAGTGCTGTCAACAAAATCAACAGGATGAAACTCAAACCAATAAATCACCATTGTCAAAGGATGAAGCAGAATAACTCCGGCCAATACACCAATCAGAGAGTGTGTCAGTATAGGCTTGTAGATTGATATGGAGTTATTCAGTTTCACCTTTTTAGCCCAAAGCAGACACAACCTGAACAAACCCGTGCCGGAATTGTGACACAGGCATGTTTTCTCCGCAGTATAGTCCTGACAACCTGACACGCTAGTGCTGATGTTTGTGTGCCTCGGAACCTTTCCCTTCTTCTTGCAAGGATAAGATATAGTTTACAAGGTGCCAACGTCCGGCCAAACTAATATCCGCTGAAAAACTAGGCATACCGGTCTCCAACGCCCCATTGGTTATAATCCAGAACTTATCTCCAGGCCCGTACATATTGCTGTGTGCTATATCCGTAAAATTTGCTGGAGGAGGACTCATACCGGCTGCAGCCGGACCCTTTCCATCACCTTTTTCACCATGGCAAACAGCGCAGTTTTCCAAGAATAAAGCCTTGCCCTGTGCCAAAGACTCTTGAGTCGGAGCAACGGGCGTACGATCCATAATTTTATAATCTTTGGAAACGCGCTCTTTCAACCGCATCATAGCTTCCATGTGACTATGCATATCTGTTTTCTTCTTAGTTGTATCGGCACTCATTTTCTGTCTGCCTTCACCATGACTACCGCCATGCTCATGACCTTCACCTGCAAAGGCTGGAATATCAACGACCAGCAGAATAATGGCGGTAAAAATTATAATCGTAAACTTGTTTAAAACGTGATTAAATAACATACTTTTCTTCATATTTCATTTTTCCTTTTCAAGTAATCCTTATTTTGATAAGTGGGCTATGCCCACAAGCTAAAATACAAAGTAAACTATTTAGTTGAATTATTAATTACTTCACTTTGTACTTTTTATAATTTTCTTCAGATTCAAAGTAAAACACTTCACCTGATTTACCAGGCTGCATTACGATATAGGCGGTAGCCTTGTCCACCTCTTTACCGGTGAGAGGATCTACCGAGTACCTAACGGAGCGATTGTTCTGCAAGTTTTTAACACAGCCCTGACAACAACCATAGTAAACCTTATCCTTATACTCAACCGGAATTTGTTCCTTCCCCATGTACTTGTTGTTCACCATGCAGACATAGCTTGTCTTTAAAGGCGTCTGATCTGCTTTTACTGTTTCGCTCTGAGCGTTGCCAAGCTTAATGACAAGCAAAAAAACGCCCAGCAATACTGCTGTCAATACTTTTTTTCTTGTTTTCATGGTTTATTCCCCCAAAATTAATCTACGATTTCTAAGGCCAGACCGGATCTGTTTTGCTATGCTTGTTTAACAACTCATCCATCTCTTTAGTAATATCCAGCATCAACCCATGACCATGTGTTGTATAATCGGCTGTTTTTATTCTAGTCACCTTTCTCAAAGCGCTTATCACAGCGTCTATTTTCCTGGCCTGCTCCTCTATGACTTTCACAGCATCACGAATTTCGTTACTGGGTTCAGCTTTACGGCAGCGCCTGGCCATGCCGCCAATTATCATATTGGCGTTAAGAAGATAATGAGACAGTGTAACCATCAACCTTCTTAATGTTTCCATGGCTATTTTCTTTTTTTCATTTTCGTATTCAGCAACATACAATCTCTTTTTTCTGGCGATAACAATGCCAAGCAGCAAACCCGTTACAGAACCCAAAAAAGCAAAAGAAAAAGCCATCGGCAACATTACAGGGTTGAAAGTCATAACCATCTTGTCAAGCAGATCCTGCCAGTGTAAGTGCAGTTTCTTGCCATGAGAGATATCCATCAAGTAATACATGAACATGGCATACGGATGGAATATCATCTGCCCAAAAACCGCACCGGCCAGCAAGAACAAAATCTCTATTTTGTATTTTTTTAACACTGTAGCTGTACCTTCATAACCTAAACTTTTTCCAGCCCTCTACCCTTCCATACCGCATAAATGGCAGGTATCACTATTAGCGTAAGTACGGTTGACGACACCATTCCGCCTATCATAGGCGCGGCAATTCTTCGCATCGTATCAGCCCCGGCTCCGTGTCCCCAGAAAAGAGGCAGCAGACCGGCCATGATAGCGACCACAGTCATCATCTTCGGTCTAACCCTTTCCACTGCACCGAAGATTATAGCGTCATAGAGGTCTTTTCGGGTCATTGAACCTCCGGTCTCTTCTTTTTTATGCACAAGTGCTTCGTCAAGATATATGAGCATTATCACGCCTGTCTCGGCCGCAACACCCGCCAGGGCTATAAAGCCGACTCCGACCGCAATACTCATGTTGTAGTCAAGAAGGTAGATAAACCAGACGCCTCCTACTATCGCAAAGGGCAACGAAAGCATTACTATCATGGATTCCGCCACACTCTTGAAGTTAAGATACAGTAGAAGGAATATAACCATAAGCGTTATCGGTATCACTACTGCAAGTCTCTTGTTGGCCCTTTCCATATACTCATACTGACCTGACCAAACAATATTATAGCCCGGAGGAATCGTCACCTCATTTGCAATTGCCTCCTTTGCACGCTGAACATAAGTCGCGACATCTATGCCTGCAAGGTCCACGTAAATCCAGGCGGTTCTTCTGGAGTTTTCACTCTTGATGGAAGGAGGTCCCTGGTGTATTCTTACATCGGCAACCTGAACTATCGGTATCTGGGCTCCGCTTGGAGTTGCTATCAAAACCCGCTCCAGCTTTGCAACCGAATCTCTCAGTTCACGTCCGTACCTTATATTAATCGGGTAACGCTCGAGTCCCTCAACGGTTGAACTCACATTCATTCCACCGACAGCCGACTGAATTACATCCTGAACATCCCCGACAGTAAGACCATATCTTGCTGCCGCTTCACGGTTGATCTCGAAGTCAAGATAGTTTCCTCCGACAACACGTTCCGAGTAGACGGAAAGAGTTCCCGGAACCTGCCTGACCACAGCCTCGATCTTTTCGCCTATATCAGAAAGTTTTTGCAGGTCGTCACCCATAATCTTGATTCCTACAGGGGTCTTAATGCCGGTTGCAAGCATATCTATCCTGGTTTTTATCGGCATCGTCCACGCATTTGTAACACCCGGGAACTGGATAGCTGCATTCATCTTATCCATTAACTCCTTGGGTGTTATTCTTCTTTCATAGGGCCATATTTTAGAAAGCGGCCCACTGATAAAACCCGGCCAGTCCGAGAAAATCCTCTCGACCGGAACCATTCTCCAGTCATCTTCAGGCTTCAGCATAATGGTCGTTTCGATCATGGACAACGGCGCCGGGTCTGTTGCAGTCTCTGCGCGCCCTATTTTTCCAAACACATGATGCACCTCAGGAAATGTTTTAATTATTTTGTCAGTCTGCTGCAGCAACTCCCTGGCCTTGGTTATCGAAATACCAGGTAGTGTAGTCGGCATATAAAGAAGGTCTCCCTCGTAAAGAGGCGGCATGAACTCACCTCCTATTTTTTCAAGAGGAAATAAAGCATCCATCTTTTCGGCAGCAGACTTTAGAAATCCTTCCGGCAATTTATCCACTACCTTGGTCTTAAACGGCATCAGGGTCATAGCAATAATGACAGCAGCAAAGATGGTAGTTATTTTATGTCTTAAAACCCACAGAATAATGGGATGGTACAGCCATATGAGAAACCTGTTTACAGGGTTTTTCTCCTCCTCGCTGACAGCCTGCGGCCACAAAAGCAGCAAGGCCAATGTGCCTAGAATTATAGCGGATGGAAGCCCCAAGGCCGACAAAAGCGTATACGGAAACAGTTTTGGAAGCAGCCAGAAGACTAAAAACACAGAGGCTGAAGCCACAAGAGAAACTGTTCTTTGTTTTTTTCTGCTCCAATCAGCAGGCAGAAGGGTTGTTTTTATGAAATACCCCATCATTACAGGAACCAGAGTTACAGCAAGCAAAGCTGAAGCCGCCATAGAATAGGTTTTTGTAAAAGCAAGCGGCTTGAATAATCTTCCCTCCTGGGCCTGAAGTGTAAATATCGGAAGAAAAGAAAATGTAATAATAAGCAGTGAAAAGAAGAGCGCCGGTCCCACCTGTTTAGCCGCATCAGCGATTATCAACCAGTGGTCTTTCTTCCCCTCATCCTTTTCCAGGTGTTTATGCGCATTCTCGATCATAACTATCGCGGCATCTATCATTGCTCCGATAGCAATGGCGATGCCTCCAAGCGACATGATATTCGCATTCAAACCCTGAAAATTCATGACTATAAAAGCCATGAGAATGCCGACCGGCAAAGTGAATATCGCAACAAAGGCTGACCTGAAGTGAAGCAGAAATACTATACAGACCAACGCAACAACTATTGATTCCTCGATAAGCTTCTCTTTAAGAGTGTCCACGGCTCTTTCGATCAATCCCGAGCGGTCATACACCGGAACAATCTCGACTCCTTCCGGAAGACCCTGTTTCAGCTCCTCAAGTTTTTCTTTTACCCTGTCTATGGTCGCAAGAGCGTTCTCACCAAACCTCATAATTACAACACCGCCCGCGACCTCTCCCTCGCCATTAAGCTCGGTCAGGCCGCGGCGAAGTTCAGGACCCAGGTGAACATCAGCCACATCCTTGACCAGGATCGGAGTTCCGTTATCATCCACACCAAGAGCTATCTCGTTTATGTCATCAACGGATTTTATGTATCCCAGCCCCCTTACCATATACTCCATCTCCGACATTTCCACCAGGCGGCCGCCGACATCATTATTTGAACGCTTTATCGCGTGCTTTACCTTTGATAAAGGGATGTTAAAAGCCAGAAGCTTATCAGGGTCCACATCAATCTGGTACTGTTTAACAAAGCCGCCCACAGATGCTATTTCTGATACTCCCTCAACAGATGTAAGCTCGTAACGGAGATACCAGTCCTGAATCGAACGCAGTTCGGACAGATCTGTATTGCCGGTTTTATCGACAAGAGCGTACTCATATATCCAGCCCACACCAGTAGCGTCCGGACCAAGCGACGGAGTCACTCCTTGCGGAAGACGGCCAGAAACGTAGTTGAGGTACTCAAGCACCCGGCTCCTGGCCCAGTAAAGATCTGTATCATCATCAAATATGATATAGACAAAAGAAAAGCCGAAGAATGAGTATCCCCTGACAACTGTCGCTCCCGGCACGGCAAGCATTGCTGTTGTAAGCGGATAAGTAACCTGATCTTCAACAACCTGCGGTGCCTGTCCGGGATAATCGGTATAAACAATAACCTGAACATCCGAAAGGTCAGGAACAGCGTCAAGAGGCGTTTTCGAGAGAGAATAAATTCCCCAGAACAAGATAAATACAGTAGCCAGGATTATGAGAAATCTGTTCCTGATCGAGTAATCTATTATTTTCTCGAGCATCAGTATGTCTCCTCAGTACCACAGATAAGCATATCCTTACCAAGGTACGGGTTCTGGATTTCTGCTCCGGTCTGAAGCCATAAATCCTTTTTCATCGGGCAGATATATACCTTAACCGCATTTGAAAGAGCATCCTTTCTGCCTGCTCCCTTGACATACGCAACCATGGCCTTACTGAGCTCAGCAAACGATGCTCTAGCCTTCTTAAGATCTCCGGACTCCAAACCTTCAAGAGCTTCATCCACAGGGCCGGTTAGATTCTTTAACAGCCCTGCCGAATCCGATGATTTTATCTCCTTTATTATCCCGCCTATCATCTCAGCTTCGGCTGCCACATCAGAGGGAAGCTCCGAAACCAAAGAGGCATGCATCTTCATATAAACATCTAACAGCTCAGACATTAAACGTCTCTGCTCTTTGGTTATATCCGCCATTATCATTTTCATGCCAGCACCATCACCACCATCAACAGCGGAAGCCGGTTCCTTCTTTTTGGAGCGCGCCGCTTTTTTGGCCTCAAGCATCTTGTTGATCGTCTCCCTCAGGTTGCTTTCTGAGTCGATGAGAAACTGTCCAGAGGTAACAACCGTTTCACCTTCATCAATTCCTGAGAGAATCTGGACAAGGCCTTTACCCTCAGGGCCGATAGTCACATCTTTAGGCAAAAACTTTCCTTCACCAAGCGCTGTAATCACCACATTACGGGCACCTGTCCGTATAACCGCCTCGGACGGCACAAGTATGGCATCGTCACTTGCCTTTGCCTCGATCGTTATATCCGCATACATATCAGGCTTGAACTTTAATCCCGGGTTGTCAAATTCCATCCTGACCTGTATGGTGCGTGTTTTAGGCTCAAGATACGGATATATAAATGTGATACGACCTTTATACTTAGCTCCCGGCTCATAAGGAAGCGTCATCTCTGCCATCTGTCCTACACGAACAAACGGAAGCTCATATTCGTAAACAGATACTAAAACCCATACCCTTGAAAGATCGGCAATAGTATATATCTCCATGCCCGGGCTGATCTTCATACCATCGAAAACCTTCTTCTGTATCACAATGCCGGTGGTTGGGGCCCTAAGAAGCATATTCTTCTGCACATCACCGCGCTCTTCCAGTGCCTTGATCTGACCTGGATCGATATCCATAAGTAACAGCCTTCTTCTTGTCGATTCTATAAGCGTATCCGCTCCTCTTGTTATGTCTTCAAATCTGGAACCTGCTGTTTCCTGCTTGTATTCGAGCGCCTGCAAATATTCTTCTTGGGTAGCCACCAGTTCCGGAGAGTATATCGTGAGAAGCTTCTGCCCCTTATATACGCTTTCTCCTGTCGTATCTACAAATAATGTTTCCACCCAGCCGGATATCTTGGTGTGAACATGCGCTACAAGCTTTTCGTTGTAGGTCACATGCCCAACTGTACGTATTTCTGAGTAAAGAGGCCCCCTTGTGGCCTTAGTTGTACGCACGCCGATATTCTGCACGGTAACTGGGTCGATCTTTATAACACCCTCTGCAGATGGCTCGTCATCCTCGTATACCGGAATAAGGTCCATTCCCATCGGAGATTTGCCAGGGCCCTCTCTGATATAAGTTGGGTCCATCGGAGCCACCCAGTACTTTATTTTTTTCTCTCCGTCTTTCCCTGCATTTTTCTCGGCTGCAAAAGCCGTGGCCTGAGTGTATGGACCCTCGGTGCCAAATCGCGGGAAGAACAAAAGAGCCATCACTAGAAAGAGTAAAAGGAACCCAGCTCGTTTCATTTTTTTAACAACCATTGTTTTCTCCATTTTTATCACCTTTTTCTTGTACACATTTATGTCGGGACGTTTAAAAAAGCCTCTTTCCAACAGCCGCCTCAAGTTCAGCAAGTTTATTCTCGTAGTTTGTTATAGCGCCATAATAGTCTATTTCATAGTTAAACAGAGTAATCTGGTTATCGACCAAAGTTAAGAAGTCAACCTTGTTAACAGTATATCCTGATATAGCAGATTCCAGTGATGATCTGCTTTGTGGAATCAAGCCTGTTTTGAACAAGTCTATTTCCCTGTCATATTTTTCTATCTTGGCCATTAAGTTTTTTATATTGAAAAACACATTATTTCTCATCGAATTATACTGCTCTTCGACTCTCCTAATATTGGCTTTTTCTTCTGCCACTTTCCTGCTTTCCTTGGTTCTGTACCAGAGCGGAAGATTTAAAGTAACAAATGCCGAAATAAGCTCGGCTCTCTCGCCTTGCGGGCCGTCGTCACGCTGCCCATAACTTATCCCCACATCAGGGTCAGGGTAGTAGTCACGCTCGGCAAGGTCGTAAGACAGCCTGTATCGCTTAATCATATACTTTAAACCAAGAAGCATGGGATGATTTTTCTCAGCCACCTTCTGCAGGCCTTCAAAGGAAAGTTTAAAGCCCCTCTTCTTTA
>JALUUO010000084.1 GCA_027021335.1 Nitrospirota bacterium | reverse complement strand
CCTGCCTTTTGCCTCCACATAAATAACATTACTGAGACAATGAACAGAGGGATGGAAAGCCATTGCCCCATGGTTAGACCTGATTGTAATGTTTGATACTCTTTAAAAAACTCTACCATAAAACGTGCAAATGTATAGTAAGAAATTGTAATGAAAATAATAGAGCCTGTTTTTAGCCTATCTCCCCACCTGGCATATATGTAGCTCACTAAGAAAAAACCAAATAAATGGTAAATAAACTCATAAATTTGTGTAGGGTGCCGCCATGGGACTTGATCAACCGGGAGGTTATTATCATAGCGCACAAATTTTACTGCCCAAGGAATATCCGTGACCCTTCCAACGATTTCAGAATTAAAAAAATTTCCAAGCCTCACAAATCCTGCAACTAGTATGAATTGAATGGAAATAGAGTCTCCAATATCCCAGAAATTCTGTTTATGACGATAGCAAAAAACAGCAGTCGCAACTATGCCGCCCAAAACAGCTCCATGGCTTGCAATACCTCCATGCCAGACCTTTAGTATTTCAGATGGATGAGAGAAGTAATAACCTGGATTATAAAATAAAATATGTACCAATCTTGCGCCTATAAGAACCCCAAAGACCATATAGGCGAGTAAGCTATCTGCCATTAAAGGGTCTTGCCCTTTTTTTTTCAGAAATCGCCTTAGAAGGAAAAATCCGATCGTAAAAGCCGCGGCAAACAAGAGACCATAGTATCTAATTTGAAGAAAACCTATTTTCAGTAAAACAGGATCAACATCCCAGGTAAGCATATATTATTATTTCTCCTAATTTCAGGGATTATAACCTGACCAGCATTACAGCCTCAAGCCTAGATAAAGATTTTAACCTGTATAAACAGAGCTATGTATCCAATATATATCCAAAATTGAATATTTCTCGTAAAGATTATGTGTAAATACCTTGAAACTAAAAGAAATTTCAAAAATATATCTAACTTACCTATAAATCTCCTATTAATTATGGGGTGATGCGGGCAAATTGCACGTGGTTGCATCTCGTTAAATAACTTTTAAGTTGACTTCCACAAAATTTGACATCTCTTTGAGTTATATGATAAAAATAAACCTCAAATCTTTTGGAGGTTTATAGGTTAATGGCACATAAAAAGGGTGTTGGAAGTTCACGAAACGGAAGAGATAGCGCTGGCAAACGCCTTGGCGTGAAGAAATTCGGTAGCGAGACGGTAAGAGCAGGCAATATTATTGTTCGTCAAAGAGGAACAAAATGGCATCCCGGCTTTAATGTAGGCTTAGGCAGGGATTATACGATTTTCGCTCTTATTGATGGAGTAGTTAAGTTTGAACAAAAAGACAAAAAACGTCTTAGGGTGAGCGTTTATCCCGTATAGAGAGATATTGTGCTACAGTAGACTTGTTTAAATTTGCTTAAAATAAGGCGGGCGATATGCCCGCTTTTTTTATTTTAGAGACATTTTTCAACTAAAGTTATCTTTTGGGCTGCCGATAGGAAATCAAAGGAGGCCTGCATAGGTGTTTCAAACGCTATGCACGAAAACGCATGATGACTATTGGAACGTTTTCTATAAACAGCGTCCTTAAGACATACACCAAGGTTATGAGAAACAGCCCTGTCAAGGGTGATTACGATCGAGGTGGCTCCAAAGTTGAAGATGTGGTGACTATTTCACTCGAAGGCAAGAAAAAACAGGTAATGGAATTCGCAACAAAACAAGTAATCGAAAATGTAAAAGGAACAAAATAAAATGGATAAAAGCGAGTTCAAAATACTGGTTGCTGATGACGATGAAAGCGTAATGGAAGTCGTCAAGGACATGTTGACGCGTGAAGGTTACGTTGTTGAAGAAGCTGTAGACGGCCGTGATGCTCAGGCTAGAATTCTTGAGGGATCCTATCATCTGATTATCACAGACCTTGTAATGCCGCGTGCTGACGGTCTTGCGGTTTTGAAAAGCGCCCTGTCTTTGGATCCGGATACAGCCATCATAATAATCACCGCCTATGCCACGCTTCAAAGCGCCCTGGAGGCTGTAAGGGAGGGTGCCTACGACTACGTTACCAAACCATTTCGGCTTGAGGAAATGCTGGTAACTGTAGGTAACGCCTTCAAACGTGCAAAACTTATACAGCAAAACAGGTTTCTCCTGGGAAAATTGGAGGAGTCCGCTAACAATAGAGGTGATCCCGTCAACAGGCTGGAACGACTTTCAAAGCTTAAAGATGGTGGTTTTGTAAACGAGGACGAGTTTTACGCACTTAAAGAAAAGGTTATCGATACTCTTTATGAAAAATCAGAAAGTCCTCATAGTTGATGACGATCCTGTCGTTCGTAACCTTCTTAGCCAAATAGTATGGGAATCCGGATATGCTGCCGAAGATGCTGAAGACGGGTTATCGGCGCTGGGCAAGGTAGAGCGCGGCTCATATGATGCAGTATTCACAGACCTGATGATGCCGCACATGGGGGGGATTGACCTGCTTCGCAGATTGAAAGACATTGATCCCAACCTCCCAGTTATTGTTATCACCGCATTTCCAACGATGGAAACAGGAATCAGGGCCTTAAAGGAAGGAGCAGCTGATTTTGTCACTAAGCCTTTTAGGTTACGGGATGTTAAGCTTCTCTTAAACAAACTGATCAGCCAGCGTAACCTGCTTAACTCTGTTACAGAAGATAAAAATGAGAGGACATCCCTGGAGTCTGTCAATGAGAAACTGTATGAGAAGATAAAGCATATATCCTTTTTGTCATATATTGCTGAAAGTATGGAGGGGATAAACGATAACGGCGCACTTCTGGACCTGGTGGTACATATGGCCGGAGAACTTACAGGTGCCAGCGAGGTTTCTGTAGGATTTATCGAGGATAATGATTGGTTTGTAGTACGAAGATCGTCCGGTTCGCAAAACGCAATACGTGTGCCTATAGCCGGCACACCCATGGAAAAGGCACTACAAGCCGGAACCAGTTACCAGGCATATCCCGGTGAGAAAAAACCTTATGGAGCTTATGAAGCTCATAGCTTAATGGGTAGTTTTTTGGCCATTCCTATCATGATCAAAGATGAGGTTATAGGCTTTCTTAGCCTGGCTTGCAAACCTGATGGAAGCTCGTTTACCGAGGAAGATACCCAACTGGCTCTAGCGTTGGCTGCTAAGATGGCGTTAAAGTTCGAAAACAACGCCCTGTATGAATCGCTGTACAAAAATTATATCGATACACTTAAAGCCCTGATAACAACAATCGAGGCGCGTGACTCCTACACAAAACGGCACTCCGAGAGAGTTACAAAATATGCCTTGGAAATAGCAAATGTAATCGGACTTGGCGAAGAAGAAAGCTCTGCTATAAAATTCGCATGCTATCTGCATGATATAGGGAAGATAGGAGTGAGCGATACAGTACTTCTTAAGCCCGGAAACCTCTCAAAAGACGAGTTTTTTGATATCAAGCAGCACCCGGTAATTGGTGACTCTATTGTGCAATCACTGACTTTTTTTATCCTCGAAAGGACTATAATACGTCATCATCACGAAAGGTGGGATGGCACAGGCTATCCTGATGGTCTTAAGGGCCTGGAGATACCGCTTCTGGCAAGAGTGGTGGCTGTTGCCGATGCCTATGATGCCATGACCAGCACCCGCCCTTACCGAACTAAGTGTGACCACAAACACGCTGTAAAAGAGTTGAAAACCTGGATGGGAAGGCAGTTTGACCCGGAGATGGTAAAAGCCTTTCTGAAAACCGAAACCTGTTGTAATATCGCCTATTAAGATTCATTCAAACAGTCTTTTATGGCGCCGGTTTTTATAAATATATAAATACCTTAGCATATAAACTGTTTTTTACAAAACTAATCAACGACTACACATCGGAGTAGATAGAAAAACACTTATGGAAAACATACCCAAAGACGAAGAAACCTTCAAGCAGCGTATGCTTATCTTAAACTCACTGCTTACAGATATAGGATCGTCGCTTGAGCGAAAAGCCATCCTCAAAAAAGGGGGGGATGGAGCTATGGACCTGGTTACGGCCGACGGTGTGTTTGTGGTGATGTATTCAGAAAAAGATCTCCTTACCTTCCCATATGCTAATGGCTTGCTTTTTGATGCGGTTGATATTGAGCTTGAGAATACACCGTCGAACCGCGAGGCACTTGGAGTGCAAAAACCGGTGATTATCGATGATATCTCCGTCTACGGAAAAGTTTTAGAATCATTTTTTAAAAAACATGGCGTAAAGTCCTTGATGTCTGTACCCTTGGGTTCAGGCGATGTGCTGCTTGGAGCTATTGGAGTGGTTGCACTAAAACAGCCGAGGCTGTTTGGACCATATGAACTGGAACTCCTTACAATACTTGCAAGGGGTCTTACAGCCGCCATAAACAACAGTATTCTTTTTGATGTGGTTAAAGAGAGCCAGAAACAGTGGCAGGCCACCTTTGACTGTATTACCGATGCTATTATTATACAAAATGAAGATTCTGTTATTCTCCGCAGCAATATGTGGGCAGGACGACAATGCGGCATGCATCCACGTGAGCTGCTGGGGCGTAAGGCGAACGAGGTTTTTCCGCTTCCACCTTCAGTGAAAGAGGATCCTTTTCTACGCGCCATAAGAAGCGGGGAATCATCCTCCTTCGAGGTAAATCAAAACGGACGTGATTATATAGTCAGCACATTCCTTGTGGACGATCCAAGGGGGGAAAGGAAAACATGTGTGCACGTACGCAAGGATGTTACGGAGCTTAAACGGCTTCAGAATCAGCTTTTTAATACGGAGAAACTTCGGGCGGTCGGCAGCCTTGTAGGTGGAGTCGCCCATGAAATAAACAATCCGCTTACCGGTGTTATCGGGTACTCCGAGCTTATGCTTAGAAAGTGCGAAAAAGACGAAGATAAACGCGAACTGGAAAAAATACTAAACAGTGCTCTGCGCTGTAAGTCAATTATAGAAAACCTCCTAGCATTCTCCAGGCAAAAGACACAGGAGAAGCAGAAGGTGGATATGAATCAAGTATTGGACAATACTCTGGATTTAAGGTCTTACTGGCTCCGCCGCAATAATATCGAAATAGTGCGTCACTATGCAGAACTGCCGCCTGTTCTTGCTGATCCACAGATGATTCAGCAGGTATTTTTGAACATAATCGAAAATTCCGAGCAAGCTATTAAAGATGCACATGGTCCGGATGGTGGTGAACTTACTATTGAAACCTTTCATGCCTCCGATCGTGCACTGATAAGCATTACCGACAATGGCCCAGGAATTGATGAAGATGTGATTTCAAGAGTATTTGAACCATTCTTCAGCACCAGAGAAGTGGGCCAGG
The DNA here is from genome assembly GCA_027021335.1 of Nitrospirota bacterium. Classification (GTDB taxonomy): domain Bacteria; phylum Nitrospirota; class Thermodesulfovibrionia; order SZUA-242; family SZUA-242; genus JALUUO01. The sequence goes on along the minus strand of JALUUO010000084.1, from coordinate 2,356 downwards.
GAGCCGGGCTCGGCCTGTCAAGTTCCTACGGCATCGTAAAAGAACATGGTGGAGACCTACGTGTTCAAAGTCAACCTGGCGAAGGTGCCACGTTTATAATCGAACTTCCGGTTAGACAAGTAACGCCAAAAGTTGCAAATGGTTTCGCAAATTAAGCCCTTATAGTTCAACTCGCCCTACGAGCCCCATCCGTTGCAAGGAGACCGCACACTATAAACTATCATTAACATTAACCTAAACTCAGGGTGGTCAATTTTCGGCCGTCATTTCGACCCACAGATTCTTTTTTTATCCACCTTCTTTTTTTCTATTGCCTCCGGGTGTATAAACGAATGCGAAAAGTTTTCTGTCAGGAGCATATTCTGTAGCAATGTTTTCCAGGCTCTTTTTGATCTCTTCACCTGTTCCTCTGACCAGCATTATAGGTGAGCGAAGTTTAAGAGTAATAATTCCTGATAGTATCAGGATCATACCAATAATCTGTACACTGCTCAAGCGCTCTTCCAGAAATATATAGGCCCAGATCACGGCAAACACAGGCCCGAGAGAGCTTATTATGACCGCTCTGCCAGCGCCGATTTTTTTTATTCCATACATGTAGGCAAGGAACGGAATAAAACCGGTAAAAACACCAAGCAGTGAAGCTATTGCCCATGTTTCGTAGTTGTCAGGATAAGACCGGTACCCCAAAGAAAATCCGAAAAATACGACCAGAAAAACAGCAGCATTAGTGGTAAGTCTTACCGGAGATTCATGTTTTAAAGCTCGTTGGCTCAGGGCGTTATAAATAGCGAAACAAAAGGCGCTAAGCAACGCAAACATTATTCCTTTTCCTTTAATGGCAAAAAAATCCACATGGTCCAACCTAATCAAAAAAATCAAGCCGGCAAAAGTAATCACCATTGCGGCAAGTCTTGATAATGTCAATTTCTCTCCGGAAAATGCATGAAGCATCAGCATGGTCATTGCAGGATAGGTAAAGACCACAAGTGTTGCAAGCGACGCTTCTAACTTTTCTAAAGATAGGAAGGAAAACAGCATTGCACACCCTATGCCAACTATACCCAAAAAGGAGTACTTTACAGCTTCCCGGCCAGTAATATGAAAGCCTTGTCTGCCTTCAAGAATAAATAGGGTTGCAGCAAAAAAAGGAAGCGAAATATACATCCTCATCAGCATAAGTGTTGTAGCATCCACGCCGAACTGGTAAGCCGTCTTTACCAGTATTGATTTAAAGGAGAAGCCAAGTGCCGATATTACGATCAGAAAATAACCGGATGTCGCAATTTTTTTCATTATTTACTCTCTTAATAAAAATTATGATCAGAAAAGTATTTTTGTTTGTTTGCGCCCCTGCCTTAAAAATAAAAAGGCCGTGGGCTTTTTAGAATACCCACGGCCTTTATAAATTTTCGTTTGATTTGCTGCTTTACAAATCATCAGCGGCCATAGGCATACCGGTTTCTCTAAGCCAAGTGAGGGGATTGTTGGCTTTTGATACAACAACAGCTATGCCTATGACTTTATGAATCATTTTTTATGATATACCACTTTGACTGCGGGTTGTCAAGGGTTTTATCTTCTTTTGTCAAGCTAAAATAGAAATGTCCTGTTTTTATGTTTGAACCCTCAACTCTTTACTTTTAATAGCTGAAAAAGCACCAGAGACTACCCGGTCAAGTTGAGGCAAAGGTTATAAGCAGATGACTTCCCGACGCCAAACTATTAAAAGTATATAACATTTTTGTGATGTTTTTATTCTTGTCTGTCAATAGTTTTGCATAGTGCGCAACAACATCTCCAAGGTTTCCGAAGAGACTTGGTGCAGATCAAACAAAGAAGTATATCAACTTGTGCTTAACATTTCTTTTGTCTCTCTGGGGCTGCCTGAACACCCGCATTTTTTCACAAAAGGCTTTCTATTTCCGAAATCTACTGTTACAGTGGATTAAAGGGTGATAGTCAATCCCCAACCACCTAAATGCCTGAGCAGTTAAACTGTGATGACATGATTAAGATCAGAATAAAAAGAGGCCTCAATCTTCCGATTGCCGGGGAGCCGACACAGGCTATTACTCAAGGTCGGCCACCTGCCACCGTAGCCTTACGTGGTGCCGATTATGTGGGACTTAGGCCCCGAATAGCTGTTAATGTCGGCGACCGAGTGAAGTTGGGACAGTTACTCTTTACGGACAAGAAAATACCGGAGCTGCGGTATACGTCGCCGGGTACAGGCAGAGTTCTTTCGATCAATCGCGGGCCGCGGCGGGCGATTGAGTCCATCGTCATTGCGCTGGAAAGCGATCTTGAAAACGATGACGATATAATCTTTAACTCATACCTAGAGCATGAACTC
>JALUUO010000083.1 GCA_027021335.1 Nitrospirota bacterium | reverse complement strand
TGTTTCAAAAAAGGAGGCGCAAAAACAGCTTAAGAGAACACAAGAGAAAATAGACGATTTAAACAACATTCAAAAGTCCAGGCAGTGGAAGTCTGGTAACTTTAAAATTTAGGAGATGCCATGATTTTTGACAAAGAACCAGACTTAGGAGTAGTAAACAAGTTGATAAGATCTGCCAATGAAATGCTAGGCGCGTTATCGAGTGCTAAAAATGTTCCAAAGCCGCCTATTGTTGTGATTCTTGGTAAAAATCTTTTTGATAAAGCAAAAAAAGAAGCAGCGGGTGAACCTGATGACAGAGAGGTGCTTTTTTTTGGAAAAGTCATTGTTTTCAAGTCTGAAATAGAAAACCTTTTAACGGTTACTGTTTCTTTTGACTGGGCAATAGACGTTTTGGTAGGCGACGACAAAGTAAGCAAGGAAACAAAGCATTGAAAGAAAAGTTCCCGCGTCATTATTTCTACGAGATAAAGGAGAGGCCGGTTTCCGAGTGGAAAGAGCTGATTAAAAAGGTGCCTGAACATTATCAGAAAATGGTGCGGGAATTTTTGTTGACCGAATATTTGTTGCACAGGGGAGGGTACAAACGTGTTAGAGCTAGATAAAGACATGGATTATGAGGATATGTTGGACCATATCCGGGAGCATATCAGTGATCTTCTCGCCGATATCGATGATATAGAAGGCTTCAGGGATATAGTCCTTCGGGTATCTGATGTAGTCATGGAAGCTTACGAATACGGGGTGGAATCTTCCGATGATTAAGCGATTTTTAATTCTGTTATTTGTCTGGGCGTTTATAGCGTCCATTATTTACCTGGGCGCGGCTTTTACATTCTGGGATTGGAATTGGTTTGAAATGGCCGGTCCTAACACAAGAGCTGCATTGTATATGGTTTTTTGTAGTATTTCTGTTCCTTCAGCATTGATTGTTTATACCTAAAATGCGAAACGCTTTTCAAAAGATAGAAGTTTACAAGAAGTTAGAACGCTGGGGCGAGTGGGTTATTAATAACCGTGGTGGCTATTTCCCTAGGCAGAAATCGTTCCTGGCAAAAGCGATGGATGGCCTGCCAACGACAAAATGTATCCGTTGCGGCGGGGTAGGGAAGGTAAAATCAGTAAATTACGAGAAAAACAAGCAGATAGTGAATTGCAAGTACTGCTTTGGCAAAGGGAAGATCATGGCAAAGAGCAGTCCAAACAAGATCAACCCGGCTTTTATCCGGTCGACGAATCCAGGTGTGCCGATCAGCGATGAAGTAATGAAGATCCAGAGAATGATCAATGCGCTGACCAAGTTGCAGCAGTTGGTAATTCACGTGGAGTTTTCCTGGCCGGTATCAGGAACGTACAAAGAGAAGGCGCGGCAGGTTTACGTCAAGCAGGAAAAGTACATGCAGGACAGTGACAAGCGGATGACTGAAAAAGCCTACAAGGGGTTGCTGAAGCGTGCGCTGATTCAGTTGGAGCGCAGAATGATGAACAGGGGAATGATAAGAAAACCTTACTTTCACAAGGGGGATTGATGGAATACGATGTAATTTTTCATGACGAGGTTCAGTTGATGGACTTCGGCGAAACCAGGGCTTCGGGACCGTACATTAAACTGAAGCTGAGAGATCCTGAGCAGCTTGCGATTTTCCGGGGCATGG
>JALUUO010000082.1 GCA_027021335.1 Nitrospirota bacterium | reverse complement strand
GCAGACGTACCCATGCCCCTGAGTATCTAGTGTGGCATGCGTCTAGACCGAGAAACCCAAGACAAGCATCACTGCTATCAGCAAATCAGATATCTTTTTCATCTACTTCCACCTCCTCTTAAACTTTTTGTATTTTATCTTTTTTACCTCTTCTGATTCTGAATACGCCGTATTCTTAACACGTCCCAACGCTTCCCGACACCCTACACCCTAAACTTTTGATAACGGCTAACGAAATCGGACCAGATCATGTAAGTAAAATGTTCTGGTCATGAGACGTTGCCCTGAATGTTATTTTAGCCGTGCATGGCACCTTTCCGATGGACGATTTAAGTGCCGTAGTTGCGGCTTTCGATACACCTGGACTTCCGTTTGGGATTCCAGTAGACTCACGGACGCTATCAAGAGGCGGCTCCTTGAGTTTTTCGTCCTGAGCGTACCTGTCTACAGGATGCGCTTCAGGGTTGCTGCTTCCAGGCCGGCCATGCAGAGGTTTTTTCGCCTGATAAAGGCCGTTCTCGCTGTTGAGGAAGAATGCAGAGAGCCCTTTCACGGAGGCGTAGAATGCGATGAGACCACGTTTGGCTGGCGTAGAGCGGGCAAACGAGGCTGGGGAGCGGCAGGCAAGATCATTGTATTCGGCATCCTCCAGCGTAACGGCACGGTCAGGGTGTTTCCTGTTCAGGGAGGCAAAGGGAGCGAGGTCATCAGTCTTATCAGCATGCACACGAAGCCTGGCAGCCTCTACTACACCGACGACTGGCATGCCTATGGGTCTCTTGCCGTGAGAGGAGACCGCATCGTGGTGCGCAAGGAAGCAGAAAGACCGAAGGGGCGAGCTCACATTAACGGCATCGAAGGCTTTTGGGGTTATGCAAAACATTGGCTCTATCCATACCGTGGAGTGCCTGGAAAAACTTTTCATCTTTTTCTTGGTGAAGTTTCTTTCAGGTTCAACCATAGAAACGAGGACATCTTCCCATTGATTTATAAGCTGTTAAGCGTACTGGCTACAACGAAATACAACAAACAACAAACTTTGGTCCGGAATCGTTGACCATTACCTTTTTAATATCAAAAGCAAATTTTATGCCAACTCTCTAATATCTTGATTTTCTGGAAGAATTAAAAAGCTTTTCCTTTCATTTCCGGCAAGCTGTAAAGTTTTCCGACACCTGTTAAGACTTATAGCCCCTTGGTTTTGTTGAATTGTGGTAAAAACCGCCCCTTTATGACCTAAAAACCGTAAAGTTACTTTACAAAAGTGTCAACAACTGCTGACAGGAATTTATAAGACAATTCCTTATTAAAAATCTACCTGATGGAATTGGGATTAAAGCCGACAATGGTAAGTGATCGAGGAAGCCTATCAGGGGGAGCAGACTCGGAGCAGAGGCAACGGACCCAACCCTCTATACTTTAATTTGATGGGAAGTCCGAGCGCCGAGGCTGCGGATGAGATAGGGAGATGATAATTTCTCTTGCCTTATCAGGATTTCTCAATTAAAATAGTTGCTATTACGGGGCCTTTAAGAAGTTATTTTCTTTCAAAATAGGTTCTAACTTCGTTCAGTAACCGCGACCAGGAACACAGGGGCACGAAAAAAACAACCTCTACCGGCAAGGGCCTGAAAGGCCCGGGATATCGAAGATCTT
>JALUUO010000081.1 GCA_027021335.1 Nitrospirota bacterium | reverse complement strand
GAATCCGTGCCTGTGGTAAACAGGGAAGACGTAATGTCGCTGGTGCGTGAGTCGGTTGCATCGATGCTGCCTGACGGCCAGGGCATTGAAGATACCGTAAAATCGGCCATAAACGGGGCTCTGCCTGAAAAATCAGATATCCATGACTCTTTACAGGAAGCGGTCTCAAGCCGTTTGCCATCTAAAGATGATCTGGAAACTCTGATAGCCTCCAGTCTTGACTCTGAAAACATCAAGGCCATGGTAAAGGATGCGGTTTATGAAAAGCTGGAAAAAGATCTTCTACCTGCATTTAAGTCTATGATTGAAGACATACTTCTCGACCTGATTCCTAAAACAACGGAACAGGTTACCAGGGAAGTTCTAGGAGAAGCGCTTCCGGCCGGCATAACAAATACGATCGAAAAGGTCTCTCTGGAAAGCATGCCGGGACTTGCCGAAAATCTGATAGCAAAAGTAATCGAAAAAATCCGGTCAGGTAGTTAAATAAAAATATCAAAAAACTTCCCTGGCCCTCAAAAATCCCGAAAACAAATATGATGGATAAAGCCTACAGCCCGCAGGGCATAGAAGAGAAGTGGTACGCCTTCTGGCGTAAAAACGAATTATTCAATGCCGCCGACCAAAGCGATCTGCCTGCCTTCTCGATCGTCATCCCCCCACCCAACGTAACAGGTGTCCTTCATATGGGTCATGCATTGAACAACACTTTGCAGGATATTCTGATACGTTGGAAACGTATGTCAGGATACAATACTCTCTGGATGCCGGGTATGGATCACGCAGGTATCGCAACCCAGAATGTGGTTGAATCCGAAATAGGCAGGGAAGGACTGACAAGACATGATCTAGGTCGTGATAAATTTGTTGAACGTGTCTGGAAGTGGAAGGAACGTTCAGGCGGACAGATCTTTAACCAGCTCGAAAAACTGGGCTGTTCCTGCGACTGGGACAGACAGCGTTTTACACTGGACCAAGGATTGTCGGAAGCCGTGACCGAAGTCTTCATCCGGCTGCACGGGGAAGGCCTTATTTACCGGGGTGATTATATTATCAACTGGTGTCCCCGCTGCCACACCGCTCTTAGCGATCTGGAAGTTGAACACGAAGACACCAAAGGCAGCCTGTACCATTTGAAATATCCGTTTAAGGATGGCTCCGGATTTGTTACTGTAGCAACCACAAGACCCGAGACAATGCTTGGTGACACAGCAGTTGCGGTGCACCCTGACGACGAACGCTATAGTTTATTGGTGGGCAAAACTTTAGTTCTGCCTGTTATAAACCGTGAAATTCCTGTCATCGCTGATAAGTATGTAGACAAACAGTTCGGCTCAGGAGCGGTCAAGGTGACACCGGCCCACGACCCCAACGATTTCGAGATTGGAGCCAGGCACAACCTGCCTTCAGTGGTTGTGATGAACGAAGACGGCAGCATGTCTAAGGAGGCCGGACCTTACGCTGGTCAGGACCGATACGAATGCCGTAAAAACCTGCTCAATGACCTGGAGGCGGAAGGGACTTTGATAAAGACCTTAGATCACCGGATGAGTGTAGGGCATTGTTATCGCTGCAAAACAGTTATAGAACCACGTCGTTCGAAACAGTGGTTCGTGAAAATGAAGCCGTTGGCAGAACCCGCCATCGAGGCCGTGAGATCGGGAAAAATAAAAATCATTCCCCAGGGCTGGGAGAACTCCTATTTTGACTGGATGCTGAACATTCGTGACTGGTGTATCTCCAGGCAGATATGGTGGGGACACCGCATCCCAGCCTGGCATTGCGATTGTGGCGAAATTATTGTCGCCCGGCAAGCCCCAAAGTTATGTAGCGCCTGCGGTGGCACAAAGCTTCACCGTGACGAAGATGTTCTGGATACGTGGTTCTCATCCGCCTTGTGGCCGTTTTCCACCCTGGGATGGCCTGAAAAAACCCCGGCACTGGAAACATTCTACCCTACATCAACCCTGATAACCGGTTTTGACATACTGTTTTTCTGGGTTGCTCGCATGATCATGATGGGCATGAAATTCATGGGTGACATTCCATTTAAGGATGTATATATTCATGCCCTGGTCAGAGACGCTCACGGCCAGAAGATGTCAAAATCAAAAGGGAACGTGGTAAACCCCCTGACAATGATCGAAAAATTCGGAACCGACGCCTTTCGTTTCACGCTTACAGCTTTTGCCGCACAGGGGCGGGATGTAAAATTCTCTGAAGACCGGGCCGGAGGATACAGAAATTTTGTAAACAAGGTCTGGAATGCATCCCGTTTTATCCTTATGAATATCGAAGAGCACAAAGCATCAGGAGGTACTTTTAAAGATAAAAATATTTCCAAAAATATTTCCGGGTTCGAGCTGAACCTTATCGACCGGTGGATATTAAGCAGATTAAACACCGCAATTGGCGAGGTTGACAACGCGCTTCGGGACTACCGGTTTAATGATGCGGCGGCAGCGGTTTACCAGTTTATATGGAGAGAGTTCTGCGATTGGTACATCGAGTTGTCAAAGTCTGTGCTTCAGGAAAAATGCGGTGATGCGGAAGCCACTCGTGCTACTTTGCTTTACGTGCTTGAAACATCGCTCAGGCTGCTTCACCCCTTTATGCCGTTTGTTACCGAAGAAATATGGCAGTCCCTGCCAAATAATGAACCGACAAACAACAACTCGCAGGCCGGGGTTCGTTCCATAATGATTGCACCGTTTCCGGTTTCGAGCATGCGGCGCAAAGACAGTTATGCAGAAAAAAGGATGACCCTTGTAATGGATGCAGTGAGCGCTGTACGAACAATCCGGGGCGAGATGAACATACCACCCTCAAAACGGCTGAAAGCGCTTATAAGTGCGGAAGAGCAAGATGCCACGGTTCTTGAAGCTGCCCGGATATTTATCGAAACCCTTGCCCGCTGCGATATCGAGATAGGCACAGACATAAAGAAACCGGATAATGCAGCTACCGAGGTAAAACCCAATATTGAGGTATATGTTCCGCTTGAAGGCCTTGTGGATATTGCGGCAGAAGTTGCACGGCTCGAAAAGGATCTCAAAAAGATAGAGACAGAACTTGCAACTATAAACAAAAAACTCAATAATGAGGATTTTCTTGAACGAGCGCCCAAAGCCGTGATTGAGAAAGAACAGGCTAAACTTAAAGAAGCATCAAACCGCAGAGCTAAAGTAAAAGAAAGCATCAAAAAAATCAGAGCTTGCGCAAAAACAACATGAAGTTTTAAGATTCTGTGCCCATATTCATCTACACGCCGTAGCCCGACATATGAATTGCGCCCCATTACAAATAACAACACCTATACGCAGGTTTCTGGAAGAGGCCCTGGCCGAAGACATCGGCTGCGGCGATATCACTACACTACTAACTATAGACGCACAAAAGCGCTCCGAGGCGCTTATAGTCGCCAAGCAGGATATGCTGCTGGCAGGAGCCACTCTGGCAGCAGAGGTATTCAGGCTTTCCGATAGCAGCACAGAATTTATACTTAATTGCAGTGAAGGTGACTTCATCAGAAAAGGTGAAAAGATTGCAAAGGTGCAAAGCTCCACACATGCTCTTCTTTCGTCCGAACGTGTGGCTCTGAACATACTGCAACAGCTCTCGGGCATAGCCACTCTCACCCTTAAATATGTTGAGGCGGTCAGCGGCCTTTCTGTAAAAATTCTTGATACCAGGAAAATCATGCCGGGTATAAGAAGCATGGCAAAATATGCTGTACGTATAGGGGGCGGCTTTAACCACAGAAATGCTCTCTACGACGGTATACTCATAAAAGATAATCACATCACCGCTTGTGGAGGGATTCAAAACTCTCTCTACCGCATCAGAAAGTCAGCACCGCAACTTCTGAAGATAGAAGTCGAGGTGAAAAATATAGTTGAACTTCACGAAGCTCTTTCCGCTGAAGCCGATATAATTATGCTCGACAATATGGACATTGAGGCCATGAAAGAAGCTGTTGGTATTGTCGATGGCAGAATTCCGCTTGAGGCGTCCGGCAACGTCAACCTGGAAAATGTCCGTTCAATAGCCGAAACCGGAGTTAACATGATATCTGTCGGAGCACTCACTCACTCGGCTCCTGCAGCTGATATCAGCATGCAAATCAGGTAGTTTTCACTTCTTTATTCGACTATTTCAGATCCGGGCAAGTCCGATGCTTACCTGCTTACTTCATATTTAGTTTACATAGCCTGAGATGAGTGAAATGGCTCACAGCTTGGGGTAAATAACACATATATTTTATCTTTTTTACCCGGCATCAATAATCATAATTATATCTAATTAGCTGTTTTTTTTACTTTTTTTAGACTCCAGCCCCACACCCAAATTACTTTGCCCTGCCGGGTATAAGTATTGCGTATTAAATAATAAACAACACCAATAGTTTTTTGTTTAAATCTAACAATTCGCTCCGGTCGACTTTTTCGCCAGGTGAAAAACCGGTTTTTCGGGAAGAAACTTATGCAGACAGCAGACAAAAAACCCCGGTTTTCGCTCCTCATGGCAAATTACAATCAGGAAAAGTATATTGCCGAGGCTATCGAATCCGTCGTCAACCAAACCTTCAGGCAATGGGAGCTGGTAATAGTTGATGACTGCTCAACAGATAAATCCCTGCAAGTCGTTAAACCGTACCTGGAAGACAGCAGGATCAGGCTGCTACGCAATGATAAAAACATCGGTTATATCAGAACACTGAAAAGGCTGATCGATGAATCGAGGACCGATATACTGGGTCTTCTTGACAGCGACGATGCCTTGGAGGCGACAGCGCTGGAAAAAATGTATGAAGCCCATGTCAAGAACCCTGACTCTGGTTTCATTTACTCAAATTTTACTTACTGTGACAGTTATCTAAAGCCGGTCAAGCCAGGATTCTGTGAAGCCATACCAAGGGTTGCCGGAAAAAATACAGTTTTACGTTACGACATAGTCGGTCCTTTCAGAACATTTAAGAAGGAGCAATACTTTGAAACACCGGGCTATGACGAGGAGATACTTTATGCTGAAGACAAAGACCTGGTCCTGAAGCTGGAGGAGGTGACGGATCTTTTTTTTGTGGATAAATCCCTGTATCTCTACAGGGTTCTACCCGGCTCACAATCTCACGATCCGGCAAAAAAAGGCACTATGAAATCTTCGTTCTGTTTGGCAAAGTACAAAGCATACAGAAGAAGGCTGGGCACGAAAATTCCAAGCTTGACCAGTAAAGAAATGTCCGATGTTCTTTTCGACTCTGTTCATCATTGCATTAAGGCCGGGAACTGGAAAAGAACAGTGTTTTTTATATATGGGGCAGTAAGGCTGGCCCCCCTGAATATCATGGGCTTACTGCGATTATTCTTTAGGGGCGCAAAATTTATACCAAGGAGACTGTTATTTAAAAAAGATTCAAAAAAGTTGTGCGGTGTTGACCAAAGCGGTCAAAAAGGAGGAAAGCGAGATGGACAAAAACCTAGATATTCCCATGGTAAGTGTAATTGTTCCGACGTATAACAGAGCGCATTTACTGGGCAGAGCACTTCAAAGTATCCTAAAGCAGACCTACAAGGACTTTGAAGTAATTGTTGTGGATGACGGATCTACTGATAACACCATGGATGTTGTAAGGTTTTTCAGAGCCCTGAAAATTAACTATATTAAGCATAGCGAAAATAAAGGAGAGCCGGCTGCAAGAAACACCGGAGTAAAGGCTGCAAGAGGCGAGTATGTTGCGTTTCTCGACAGTGACGACGAGTGGCTGCCTGAAAAACTCGAAAAGGAGATGGATGTTTTCAAGAAAGAACCGTCACGTCTTGGAGTCGTCTATTCGGATATGTGTGAGATTGAGAGAAACGGAGATAGATGCATATGGAAAAGCCCTACTTTCATGCCGGAAGACGGGCTGTTTTACAAAAGGGCACTAAAATACCATATTTACGGAATTGGAATTGGTTCTGCAGTTGTTAAAAAAGAATGCTTTGGTAAAGCGGGACTCTTTGATGAAAGACTTTCTTATTATGTAGACCTGGATTTCTTCATTCGTTTAAGCAAGCATTACTACTTCTACCACATAAGAGAGCCTCTCATGAACTATCATGTAACCAGTGACAGCTTCCGGTGGGTGACATCAGCCCATATAGAATCCGAAGAGTTGATTCTGAAGAAATATTTTGACGATATTAAGCAGGACCGTAAAACTCTCTCGACACATTACTGGAGAATGGGACGGTTTTTATGCATGCATAACGACGCGAAAAAATCACGTCCCTACCTGGTCAAGGCAATTTTCGCCTATCCACTTAATTACAAGGCAATAGTGTTCTTAATCTTATCGATATTCGGCAATCGTATATTTTTTGCTATTAAAAAGAAAAAACGTACTTCTAAGAAAAAGAAAAACTTTCGATTGATCGGAGGCCTGGGCAGAGCACCGGCTATTTGGTGAATTTAAGATTGAATGTTCGTCTATTTTTTGTCGAAAGATGAGGTATGCTCAGATTTCAAAATACATCTTGAGAACTTGAGAGGTCCCCTTTCAAACGAATTTATCCGGCAGTGAATTTAAGTCTAAATAGAAAAACTCTATTTGACTTGCCATTTATTTATTTGTCAAACTTACCTATTTGTTGCAAATAAACCTGACTGTTACGTAATTTTTCGTTAGGTAAACCAGAGTCGTGGAGCGTCTGCATCTCTGACCTGTGTCACGTGAGCCAGTTATGGATGAGATGGGATATCACGTCAGGAAAACAGCACGAATATAATTTAAAACTTAATTTCCTGTTTGAGCCACATCTCTCATTTCTCACCCGAAGACGCTCTTGCTTCTGGCGGCTTCAAGCCAACAATGTTTATTTTCGAAAAGTTTTCAACCGGCATATTGTAAATAGCCGGTACACCTTTGGCCGCCATTTTTTTCGATTGACGCGTGGCATAGGGGAGACTCATATAAGTACATTAAATTAGACAAAATGGCTAAATACCGCAAAGAAGAACTACGTCCTGCCAAATACGCCACCCGCATTGTCACAAGGGTATGGCAAGAAGAGCCGTTGCCGGAAAATCCTTATCTCGCCGGCCGCTGCCGTTGTCACGGCTACGACATAATGGAGCTTATGCGGAAACGAAGCTTTGTCGATGTACTCTTTCTGCTGCTAAACGGCGAGCTGCCGACACCGGAACAGAAAGACTTGTTGGAAGCCCTGATGATAGCTCTGATAAATCCGGGCCCCAGGCATCCAGCCACATGGGCGGCAATGAACACCGCTATCGGCAAAACAAATCCCGCTCATATACTCCCTATTTCAATGTCGGTTCTTGGGGGAGACCATCTTGGCGGCGGCCAGGTCGAGGCAGCCATACGCTTCCTGCGAAAAGAGCAAAAAAAAGACTCTATAAACTGTGCGGAGAGGTTGCTGTCCTCTCAATCACCACCCGACCGTGGAGATTGGCAGATCGCTCCCGGTTTTGGCAGCCGATACGGAGGCATTGATCCGTTACCGCAAGAAATTGCCGCTGAACTCACCAAAATGCCGGGCAGTGGACCAGCTCTAAAGTGGGGCTGCGGATTTGCCGAAGTGATAAAGACAGAAGGACTAGGATGGCTTACAACAGGCGTGGCTGCTGCTGTTTTTTGTGATCTTGGCTTCAATCCACGTGCTGGCTCCGGTCTTTTTCAGATAATAAACAGCCCTGGGCTACTGGCCCACGGCCTTGAAATGCTGAACAAGCCGGCAACTTCTATGCCGTTTTTGGATGATAGACATTATGTCATTGCAGAAGAAGCAAAAAAGAAAAAAGACTGACACCTCGTTTTGGGATAAGCGGCGCGGTAAAATTTTTTCGAGCCGAGGTGGCTGGGTCATAGGAGAAGCCGTTCACAACTGCGGTTATTCAATGATGGATGACCTGATCGGCAAAGTTTCATTTATGCAGCTCCTGATGCTAAACGTTACCGGACGCTTGCCGGAACGGCGGCTTGCCGATGTTACCGAAGCGGTGTTCAACTGTATGAGCTGGCCGGACGCCCGTATATGGTGCAACCAGATCGGCAGCCTTGCCGGCACTGCACGGGCCTCGTCAGTGGCCGGTGTCTGCGCCGGAATCATTGCCAACGACTCACACATGTACGGTGCAGGCTGTCTGCCCCAGGCAACCAACTTTATCGTCGACGCCCTGCATCAAAAGAAACAGGGCTGGTCTACGGAAAAGATTGTTGCTGCGCAGGCCAAACGGCCAGGCTCAAAGCCGGTGATCGTCGGCTATGCCCGTCCCATGGTCACCGGCGACGAGAGGATCGTGGCATTGAAGCGGGTTATTGCAGATCTCGGATTTACGGCAGGTGAACACCTGGCTCTAGCCTATGAAATTCATGATGTCTTTATGACTAAATACAACGAAAGCATGAATATTGCCGCCTTCATAGCGGCCTTCTACTCGGATCAGGGCCTGAGCACTAAAGAAATTTATCGTTTATTCAGTACCATTGTAATGTCCGGCATTCATGCCTGCTATGCCGAAGCAGCAGACCAGCCGGCTGGTGCCTTTTTTCCACTGCGATGCAGTGACATAGACTACCAAGGAGTTAAAGCTCGCAATGTACCAAAACACAAACAAAGTAATGGAAATTAGCTTGCATAAAAAAAATAGCCCTATGAACACGGCTGAACTTATTATTGAACTGATAGAAGAGGCAGGGGTGGAGTATATTTTTGGTATTCCAGGCGGCGCTATCGAAGACTTAAACACCGCCCTGCACCAAAGTGACAAAATCATGCCGGTGATAACCAAGCATGAGGAAGGAGCAGCCTTTATGGCGGACGGCTATGCCCGCGTATCCGGCCGTCTCGGGATCTGTTGCGCTACTGCAGGACCGGGCGCATCCAACCTTATCACAGGCCTGGCCTCTTCTCAGGCCGACTCGATACCTGTCTGTGCCTTTACAGGCCAGGTCGCCACATCGGTCTTTGGTAAAGGAGCAGTACAGGAATCCGGCTCCGAAGGGATAAACATCACCAGCGTATTTAGCAACTTCACAAAATACAGCGGTATGCTTATAAACGAAAAAAGGGCACAGTATATGGTCCAGAAAGCCTTTCATCTAGCCATGGCCGGCCGTAGCGGACCAGTGCATCTAAGTCTGCCGGCCGACCTCATGAAAAAGACAGTGATCAGGGATGAACGGCCAAACCACCAGACACCAGCCTATTTTTTCGATAGCGATGAAGTAAATACTGCAGCAGAAATCCTTGTGAGAGCCAAGCGTCCGATAATAATCGCCGGATGGGGTGTTGTACTCTCCAGGGGAGCTGATGAACTTAGAAAACTGGCGGAGCAACTTAATATTCCGGTGGCCACATCCCCCAAGGCAAAAGGAATCTTTCCTGAATCTCATCCACTATCGCTAGGGGTGCTCGGATTTGCCGGATCACCAGTAGCCGAAGAGTTTATCATCAAGCAGGATGTAGACGTACTGTTGGCCGTGGGCACGAGCTTTAACGAAATGATGACAGACGGCTGGAACGAGCGGTTGCACCCTTCAAGCCACCTGATTCAGATCGATGTAGACGTCGAAGAAATAGGTAAAAATTATCCGGTAACCCTGGGACTTTGCGGTGACGCCAATATTGTAATGCAGGAAATAGGCTCTGCGGTAAACCGGGTTTTCACCACTCTAAACCCCTATGATGATGCCGGAGACTACACACGCAATCCTTCCCGCTGTCAGGAAATCAAAGACCTGAAAACAAAGTATAAAGTCTCTTCCATTTCTGAAGCTACGGATCCGGATCTTTACAATCCCGGCAAGCTGGTGATAGACCTGCAACAGAGCTGTCCTGCCGACACAATCTTCTTTGCCGATATAGGTAATTCCATGGCCTGGGCCATCCGCCACCTGGAAATAGATAGACCATATTCGTTTTTCCTGGCGCTGGGTTTCGCCTCCATGGGCTACGCAGTGGCTGCACCTGTCGGCGCCAAGCTGGCAGCGCCTGATCGTCCTGTAGTGGCAATGGTCGGTGACGGCAGCTTTCTAATGAACGGCTTTGAGGTCGCCACTGCTGTAAATTATAAAATTCCGGTAATCTGGGTTGTATTCAACAACGCCATGTTGGGTACGGTTTACCATGGCCGAAAGCTATTTAAAGAACCGGTTCCTGAAGGGTTGCCCTCCTGCTTTGAACGTGTAGATTACGTCAAAATCGCAGAGGGCCTGGGCGCCAGAGGAATAAGACTGGACGCCTCAACGCCGATCAGCCGTGACTTGATCAAAGAGATCATTGAAACCGGCCGCCCCACAGTGATCGATGTCTTGATTGATGAAACCGCGGTACCTCCGATCCATAATCGCATTAGAACTGTGGATAAACACTTCCAACCCTAAAAACCTCAGCGGCAAACAGTCTGAACTATAAAGTCTTGCACTCCATGAAATCTGTTGGTATCATGTATTTCATATTATTATGATCAACTCTCACAAATTCAAACTCGAAAAAAATGTCGAACAGGTTTCAGGTAAACCCTAAAACCAAGTTACTTACACTTCGTAGCATAAAAAAAGGATGCGTTTGTAATCAGCATGAAAAAAATAAGACAGTACCGGTCGTCCTGCTAACAATGATTGCCGCATTTTTTATAAGATCGGCTGTTTTCGGAGGAGTTTTTGCGTTTGTCCTGATCTTCATGCAAGTACCGGCTTGGGCGACCGGACCGGCGAATGGCGAAAGAAATGACTCCAATCACTTTGATGCACTCATAGATATGAGTCTTGAGGAGTTGGTGGAAGTTGAGATCAGCCTTGCAACCGGCAGCCTTAAATCTATCCGCAGGGCACCTGCTGTCGCCACCGTAATAACCGCTGAGGATATCGAACGTATAGGCGCCAGGACCCTGGACGAAGCCCTGGAAACCGTGCCCGGCTTGCATATCGTGCCATCAAGCAAAAACTCGATGGACACCATTTACTCAATACGTGGTATCCATACGAGTCTTAACCCCCAGGTCTTGTTGATGGTCAATGGTTTACCTGTTAGTTTTTCATATACAGGCGCCCGCCCCTTGGGTTTTCAGCTGCCAACATCCATGATATCACGCATAGAAATTATGCGCGGTCCCGGATCAGCGGTACATGGCGCAGACGCATTTGCCGGAACAATAAATGTTATCACTAAAAACAGCCTAGAAATAAACGGCACAAACTCCGGCATAAGATATGGTTCATTTAACACCACCGATATATTCCTCCAGCACGGCCGGCAGTATAAGGGCTGGGATGTTGCATTAGGCCTGGACTATATGAAAAGCAAGGGTGACAAGGGAAGAATCATTGAGAGTGACACGCAAACGACTTTTGACAACATTTATGGAACCAGTGCCTCACTTGCTCCCGGACCATTAAACACCGGGTTCGAAATTTTCAACAGCCATTTAGAGATTTCCAAGGATAACTGGACATTCCGGGGCTGGGGGTGGCTGTTGAATAATGATGGCATGGCTGACGGTGTCACACAAACACTTGCATCAAACAACCTTGATGCAAAACAGTACGTAGCTGATCTTATTTATAATAATAATGATAAATTGCTGCAAGACACCAAGCTGACCACACGCTTAAACTATAGTTATCTTAAAACAGACTCATATCTTCAGTTGTTCCCGCCCGGTGCCAGGTTCCCCATCGGCAAGGACGGCAATATAAACATTAAAAATCCTGTAGGTCAGACCTACTTTCCTGATGGTTTTACCGGTCATCCGGTTATTATCGATCAACAACTGGGTTTTGAGCAAAGCCTTTTCTATGAGGGACTCGACCGGCAGTGCTGGCGGGTGGCCATAGGGTATAAATATATTCAAAATAAACCTTCTGAATCTAAAAATTTCGGTCCGGGTGTTCTTGACGGAAGCCAGGTTGTCTCGACCGACCAGCTCACGGATGTCACAGGAACTTCGGATATTTTCATGGAAAACCAAACCAGGCACCTGGGTTATGTTTCGCTTCAGGATGAGTGGTCATTTGCCAACGACTGGGAATTCACGGCTGGACTCCGATATGATCAGTACTCTGATTTTGGAAATACAGTCAACCCACGCGCCGCCCTTGTATGGCAGAGCCGGGATGATCTTACCACCAAGTTTCTATTCGGCCGGGCTTTCCGGCCGCCTGCCTTTGTAGAATTGTATGCCAAGAACAATCCATCCAACCAAGGTAACACGGATCTTGTGCCTGAGACGATTCAGACATACGAAATAGCTTTTGACTACCTGCCAACCAATAAACTAAGAGCGATGTTAAATGTTTTTTACTACGACATTAACGACCTAATAGAGTTGGTACCGGATCAGGGACAAACAACACTCACAGCCCAAAACAAAAAGAACCGGAAAGGATATGGTTTTGAAATCGAACTAAACTGGGAAATCACCAGCAAACTCAGCCTGAATTCCAATTTCGCCTATCAACGTTCCGAAGACAAAGAGACAGGTGAAGTCACTCCGGATGCGCCGGAAATACAGTTTTATCTCAATCCGTACTGGACATTCCTGCCACACTGGTCACTTGACAGCCAATTTTATTGGATCGCAGGCCGCCACAGAGCTGCTGCCGATACCCGGCCGGACATAAAGGATTATTCGCTGGTTAACCTCACCCTACGGCGCAAAAATGTCGCGAAACACTGGGATATGGCCTTTGCACTCCGGAACCTTTTTAACGAGGATATCCGCGAACCAAGTAGTGAAGGAATTCCCAATGATTACCCTATGGAAGGGCGAAGTCTCTGGGCGGAAGTGCGGTATAAGTTCTAAGTCTTCTGGTTTTCTAAAATAACAATTACAGGCTTACAGTTTGTTATATAGAACAGTAAAAAAACAGCAGACGCATCCGGAAAGATGCCGGTCGTGGTTTGTTCGTAATAGCTCTCTGCCTCTACTGGTCTGCCTTATCTGGACTTCTCTGCTTGTACAGTCTGTATACGGCGAACAATCCAAGGTCAGCGAATACGACCTTAAAGCTGTCTACCTCTATAATTTCCTACACTTTGTACACTGGCCTGAAGAAAATAACATCCAGGACAACTTAGAGCCGAAGGTGATCGCCGTTATCGGTAATTCTCAGTTTGGAGACAGCTTAAAGAAACTACAGGCCAAACTGCAAAAAACAGGAAAGAACAACATTATCATAAATTACCTCGGCCCCTACCGGAAGGGTATGAATTTAAGCCGTTGTCACCTGCTTTTTATCAGCGCCTCGGAAAAGAAAAACTTTGCCGAAATCATCGCTGCACTAAAAAACTCTCCGGTTCTTACCGTTTCTGATGTAGACGGCTTTTTAACGGCTGGAGGTATGATTACTTTGGTTACCCGTAAAAACAAGATACGCTGGAAGGTCAACCGTACCAAAGTGGATTTGGCTGGACTACGCCTTAGCGCCAAATTGCTGGATATCGCGCTCATGGTCGTGGAGATACCTGAACATGCAGTGTCCGATTAGTCGGAATAAATTATCAGGGGAAAAATTTAACCAAGAGATCTCTTATGGCTTATATTCGTAATCTTACCATCAGAAAAAAGCTAACTCTTATTCTGATGCTTACCAGCGCTACCGCTGTACTAATGGCCTGCCTGCCTTTTTACGCTATGGTTGTTGACCACTACCGTCAGTCCTACCGCGATGATCTCACCAGTCTGGCCAAGGTTCTCGGCTACAATTGTCAAGCTGCGCTGGCCTTTAATATTCCAGAAGACGCTGATAAAGTACTCGAATCCCTTAAGGCCAGACCCTCTATCAGCTTTGCTGAAATACATGACAACAGTGGCTATCTCTTTGCGGTTTACGGCGACAACAACCCAGTTGCAAGTGCTTCAAACACAGGCACAGTTGACCAAGATGAACAATTATCGGGCTTCATGAAAATAACACAAGATATAACCCTGGACAACAATATAATAGGCACCCTTTCTTTATATGATGATATGAGGCAGTTACATGTCGCACGGAAGCTGGCTGTCTCCATATTGTTTCCGGTAGTATTTATAGCTCTCGGCATCGCCTTCATTCTGGCCTCTTTGCTACAAAAGTTTATTTCGAAACCTATTTCGGACCTTGTCTCGGTATCCCACCGTATCTCAGAAAACCAGGATTATTCGATGCGGGCACGAAAACATGGTGAGGATGAACTGGGTCGCCTTGTCGATGCTTTCAACAATATGCTGGACCTCATAGAGAAAAGGGATTCCGCTTTGCGGGAAAGTGAGAAACGTTTTCGTACGCTTGTAGATCAGGCAGTGGATGCCTTTTTTCTGTTTGATACCGATGGCAACTTTGTTGATGTAAACCGGCAGGCCTGCAATAGCCTAGGATACAACCGTGAGGAACTGCTTTCAATGACCATATCGGATATAGACGGCACGGATGAGGCAATTAAATCATGGGGTAAATACTGGGAGTGCCTGGCTTCCGGCGATCCGGTCACCATAGAGGCGGTATACCGCCGTAAAGACGGCACAAGCTTTCCTGTTGAAGTCGGCCTCGGGCTTCTGGAACTTGGAGGTCAGGCATTCATACTGGGGCTGGCCCGGGAGATAAGCGAACGAAAACTGCTTGAAGAACAGCTCCGGCACGCGCAGAAAATGGAGGCTATAGGCAGGCTTTCAGGTGGAGTAGCGCATGATTTCAACAATATTTTAACAACCATTCTCGGCTACAGCGAAATGGCTATGATGAAGATACAAGAAGATGCTTCAATTTACAAGGATATCAAAGCGATTCATACCGCCGGAGAGAGAGCGGCGGCCCTAACCCGTCAACTTTTGGCATTCAGCCGTAAGCAAGTTATGGAGATGCGGGTTATCAACCTAAATGACCTTATAGCTAATATGGGCAGTATGCTTGCCAGGTTGATCGGCGAAGATGTGGAAATGGAACAACAGATGCAAGCTTCAAACGCTAATATCATGGCTGATGCAGGCCAGATCGAACAGATCGTTATGAACCTGGCGGTCAACGCAAGAGACGCGATGCCCTACGGCGGCCGGCTGGTCATAGAAACAGATGAAGTCGAACTTGATGAAAACTACGCTCATAAAAACAAAGGAATTAAACCCGGTTCTTATATAATGCTCAGCATAACCGATACAGGTACAGGCATGTCGCAGAAAGTGGTAGAGAAAATATTTGAACCATTTTTCACAACAAAAAAGGTGGGCAAAGGAACCGGACTTGGGCTTGCAACCGTATACGGAATAGTTAAACAGCATAACGGTCAAATATTTGTTTACAGTGAACCTGATATCGGTACTACATTCAAGATATACTTCCCGGCTGCAAGCGGCCCTGTGGAAAACAGGATTGATAAAAAAATGAAAACCATGGCGCCGGGCACGGAAGCAGTCCTCGTGGTTGATGACGAGCCTTCGGTCCTGAGGTTGATATCCGACACATTGGAACCTTTGGGATACCGTATTTTAAAAGCCTCCTGTGGAAAGGATGCCTTGGCAATCTGCGAGAAAAAGAAAGGAAAAATAGATCTTTTGCTGACAGATGTAATAATGCCGGGCATGAACGGCTGGGAACTGGCAAAAGCCATAAAAGCGATCTGCCCCAATATAAAGTTGGCATTTACATCAGGCTATACGGACAATGTTATTACTCACCTTGGCGTTCTGAACCCGGAAGTTTTTTTCTTGAGCAAACCTCTGTTGCCCAGCGTATTAACAGCCAAATTACGGGAAATCCTGGATAAGACATAACAAATACAGGTTGCCTGGGTATAGACTGCTTACTTGTACACCTAAAATAGCCTGAGCATTTATAATAATATAGTAGTATTTTTTCTCTTTTCTCTTTACTCTTTATATTCTTCGTGGTTTAATAGAGACTCTGGAGGTTTATGATTGATTACTAGTAAACGTATTCTTGCGTTAATTCTTGCAGGTGGTAAAGGCAACCGCCTGTTTCCACTTACTGCTGAACGGTCAAAGCCTGCCGTACCGTTTGGAGGACGATACCGTATAGTTGACTTCGTCCTCAGCAACATGATTAACTCTCAGATTTTTTCCATATATCTTCTTGTACAGTATAAGTCGCAATCGCTTATCGAACATGTCAGAAAAAACTGGGAGCTTTCGTCGGTTGTACCGGACCATTTCATAACCGTGGTGCCTCCTCAGATGAGAAGAGGCTCTGACTGGTTTCAGGGAACCGCCGATGCAGTATCTCAAAACCTCAACCTGGTTCAGACCCACAGGCCTGACCTTGTGGTCATATTCGGAGCAGATCACATCTACCGTATGGACCTGCGGCAGATGATCGACTTTCATATTTCCAAAAATGCTCATATTACCGTAGCGGCACGGCCTGTGCCTATTGACGAGGGAAAATCTTTTGGCATAATTTCGACAGAGCCCGACGGACAAATCAAGGAGTTCCTGGAAAAACCCGACACTCCCCCTCCTATGCCTTCAGACCCAACAAGAACATATGCCTCAATGGGCAACTATATATTCAATGCCGACATCTTGATCAAGGCCCTTGCAGACGCTCAGAGTAAACATCAACATGACTTCGGAAGCTATGTTCTACCCAGCCTTGTTTCCAGCAAAAAGCTTTATGCATATGATTTCTCCCGTAATAAAATTCCAGGCCTCCGGCCTACTGAAGAAATGGACTACTGGCGGGATGTAGGCACAATCAAAGCTTACTGGCAAGCTCACAAGGATATGCTGGGAGCTCATCCGGTGTTGGACCTGGACAATCAACACTGGCCGATCCGCCCTTCCCGCCATAACCGCCCGGCTGCCAAAATACTGGGAGGACGCATAACCAACAGTACGATCGCTGAAGGAAGTGTTATTCACCCAAATACGATCGTAACAAACTCCACTATACGCCGCGGCGTAATTATCGAAGAGGGTGCAACAGTAGAGGACTCTGTTATCATGGATTACGTTGTAATACGGAAAGGGGCAAAACTGCGGCGAACAATAATCGATAGAAACAATATAGTCAGTGAAGGCCTGCAAATCGGCCAGGGCGTACAGACCAAGGAGTCATGGGAAGCCTGTTACGATCCTTCAGGAATAGCCATCCTGCCTAAACGCGCATGGAGGAAACCATAGACTTTCATGAAGTCTTATGTCTAAACACAGTTTAAAAGAACCGGATATATTCAGAACCGAAAACTTCCACTACCTGGATGTTTTTATCCATAAATATAAATCCGCACCTGTAACAAACAAGATAAAGAACAAACTCAATAACCTGAAATCCGAAACAGGTAACGTATCTGCACGGCCTGCTGAAATCCTAAGCCTATATCAGCTTGCAACCGATCACCTAACCACGGAGTTTCAGACAAATCAAGAACCGATCGAGTTACAAAAGAGTCTTTTTGCCGAAATGGAGTTCCTGCTATCGCGCTTTTCAAGTGATCCCAGGCATAGTTTTATAATCGTAATCCCGGTGGCGGAACGTCCCAGAATGCTTGAAAACTCTCTGCAAAGCCTTGTGAGACATTGCCATGCATTCAACTATGGTGGACTCGCCCCTCATATCGACCACGGTATGGCCTTCAGAAAAGTCAGGGTTATGGTTGTTGATGACAGCCGCAACTTCGGCAATATAGAAGCTAACAAGAAAATTGTTGACCGGGTATCTCGTGAGGGGATACCCTGCCGTTACGTAAGTCTTAAGGAGCAGGGCCGCTTGATTGCCGACCTCGAGGATAAAACCGGAAGATCTCTTCATAGAATAGTTGGAACATGTTCATCCTCGGGTTCTGCTCCGTCACACAAAGGCGCTTCGATCACAAGAAACATTGCATACCTCAGCATTGCAAATGAACTCACAAAAGAGACAGAAAAAAAGAACAAAACACTTATATTCTTCCTTGACAGCGATGAAGAGTTTTCGATCAGGATCAAGAACGAGCTCGGCAGATTTGAAACCGACTTAATAAGCTATTTTCATACTATTGACAGGCTTTTCAGAGAGCATGAGATTGATCTTTTAACAGGAAAGGTTGTGGGTGATCCACCCGTCTCACCAGCAGTTATGGTTAACAACCTGCTGGAAGACCTTCTGCTTTTCTTTAAAACCTGCTCCGGACTTACAGCTGAAAGTCCGTGTGTTTTTCACCAGGCAGAAAAATATACGGGCGGCGCTGCGCAATACAATGATATGCTTCATCTTTTCGGCTACCGCAGGCACGGCAAGCCGGCCGCCTATCCATGTCCATGCTCCGGTTCTCATTCAGTCTCTGACGGATTTAGAGCCTTCGCATCCAGGGTCAACGGTTTTTTTCACGGACTTCATCCAACACGTGAAATACTTTTTAAAACCACCGAATCAGTTAACAATACGGTTCCTGCCCGCACCGTGTATACCGGTAATTACGTTTTCAGACCGACCATGCTAGACTACTTTATTCCCTTTGCAGACCTGAAACTGCGTATGGCCGGTCCGGTGCTGGGAAGAATACTTAAACACAGAATCGGGGAAAGATTCGTTTCAGCCAATATACCTTTACTGCACAAGCGTACCATAGGGGAGAAATACCAAAGCGAGTTCAGACACGGAGTCGACCAGGCGGAAGACACAGATACTGTGAATCTATCAGTAGAACTTGAGAAACAGTTCTGGGGCGATGTTATGCTCTTTACTATAGAGGCTCTTATCGATTTGGGGTTCCCTGATAGCCCCGTCAAAGCAAGAGACATAAAGGATACTCTCGTGCAAACAAGGAATGACTTGTGGTCTGAATATAAAGAAAGACGTCTTAATATTACCGCAAATGCCGACAAACTTATGGATTTCCTTGAGGATAACAAACACTGGTGGAACAAAAATGAAAACTTTCTACAGGCAACCAACTCCTTCCGGAAATTCATATGCTCGGTGAGAGAGAACTTCATTACAGGTTCATCCGGACAAAAAATACTGGAAAGCAAAATAAAATCAAGCAGCAATCCGGGCGGTCTGCTTACAGAACTGGCCGTAGCTATTGAGGCTTATCATGATGACGAAACAGCCTGGAAGTTATTAACACCCGGAGCCAATTTTCCACTCAATCTGGATGCGGCAGAACCTCCGGCTGAACGCTCTGCCGAGGCGGTTAACTCATAAAACCCGGGAAGAATCAAAACCGGCACCGGCAAAGCTACCCTTTTAAAGCATGTATTTGCACGGCTTTTATAGCGTCTGCGGCAGAGCTGGTTATGCCTCCTGTATAGCCTGAACCTTCACCTATGGGATACAGGTTTTTTATATTTACCGACTCGAAATTTTTATCGCGTTTAATACACACAGGAGACGACGTTCTTGTCTCAGCTCCTAAAAGTATCGCATGGTTCGAAACAAACAATGGAACATCTTCTCTCCACTTGTTAAATGCGGCCAGTAACTCGTCAATCACAAATCCAGGAAAAATGTCTTTCATGTCAGCAGAAACAGCACCCATCTTGTACGAGTTTTCATTTAAGTCATCGCAGTTGCTCTCACCTAGAAAACAGGGCAAGTTTTGAGCAGGAACTTTCCAACGCTTTCCTCCTGCGTTAAAAGCCTTTTGCTCAATATCCTTTTGGAACACTATACCAGCCAGTGGGCTGGTGGAGTTGTAATCATCCGTATGACAGGTTACAATCAGAGCTGCATTCGAAAATGGTGATGACCTGTGAGAGTAGCTCATTCCGTTTACAACCATCATGCCATGATCAGACGAGGCATTAATAACCTCGCCTCCAGGACACATACAGAACGTATGGACTCTTCTTCTTACTTTTCGGTTTATATAGTTCAAAGAATAGGTAGCGGCTCCTAAGGCAGGAAAATCTTTATATTTATCCCCATACCGCATAAGGTTAATAGTTTTAACAGGATGCTCAATTCTCATACCGACAGAAATCTGCTTCTGCTGAATAGCAACACCTTTTTGGGCTATCATTTCGAATGTATCGCGCGCAGAATGGCCCAGAGCGATATAGATACTTGAAGAAAAATATTCATCACCATTATTTATAGTAATACCTGATGCCTTACCCTCTGATATCCGGATATCCGTCATTTTTGAGCCGTAATAAATTTCACCACCTCTGTCAAGAATATAGTTTCTTATGTTACGAACTATCCTGCATAAGACATCAGTTCCCAAATGGGGTTTGTTTACGTAACCTATTTCCTCAGGCGCACCAAACTTAATAAAAGTCTGCAATACCCGGTTCACATAGCTGGAATTATTGCTGCTTCTGGAAAACAACTTACCATCCGAAAATGAACCGGCGCCACCTTCACCAAATTGAATATTTGACTCAGGGTCCAACTCCCTCTCTTTTATAAACCTCTGGACATCAATGGAGCGTTCTTCTATCTTTTTACCTCTTTCAAATATCAGAGGTTTAATTCCATGATCAACAAATTCAAGAGCAGCAAACATGCCGGCAGGACCAAATCCGACTATTATAGGCCTATCCTTAGTACGTCTTATGATTTTCTTTGCTTCTGTCTGTTCTATGTATAAAGGGAATTTCTGCTTGTTTTTAAAACTTTCATCAGTAGTGACAACTACTGAAACCTTGTAATAAAATTGTTCCTTGTTGCTTATATCAAGTGATTTATTGAGAATTTTGAGAATGGATATATTTCTTTCGTCTATTTCCAGCTTTTGTGAAGCAGTTGTTATATACTCACTCAGACCGTCTTTTTCGATGGGAATTTGCAAATTAATTATTATATCCATATGATGCTATACTACCAGTTCCATACGGCTATATCGACAGTCCCCAGATATCTCTTGCGTATTCAAGTATAGTGCGGTCACTCGAGAATTTACCCATATTGGCAACATTAAGAATGGCCATGCGGTACCATTCATCCGGATCTTGATATACTTCATCCACTCTTTGCTGACATTTAATATATGATGCATAATCCGCCAGCAGAAGATACGGGTCTTGTCTGTTGAATAAACTGTCAATTATAGCTTTGAAACGATCCGGTTGATCCGGAGAGAAGTAGCCGCTGCCGATCATATCCATCGCCTCTTTTAAGTCAGCATTGTTTTGATAGTAATACTCAGGGTTGTAGTGTTTGTTTTTTAATTCCATAACCTTTTGAGCGTCCAGACCAAAGATAAATATGTTGTCCTCACCCACCTCTTCCATAATCTCTATGTTTGCCCCATCCAGTGTGCCGATAGTCAGAGCGCCGTTGAGTGCCAGTTTCATATTACCGGTACCGGAAGCCTCGGTTCCAGCCGTGGAAATCTGTTCTGAAAGATCTGCAGCAGGAATAATGTTTTCCGCGGCGGAAACCCCATAATTTGGAATAAACACAACCTTTAGCAACCCGTGCACAGCCGGATCATTGTTGACGATATCGGCTACATCGTTAATCAGTTTGATAATCAGTTTCGCCATGACGTAACCAGGCGCCGCCTTACCGCTGAACAACACAGTGCGTGGAACTATATTCGCACTGTCCGGGCTATGACGAATCCGGTTATACAGGGTTATGATATGCAGAACATTCAGTAATTGGCGTTTATATTCATGAACTCGTTTAATCTGGACATCAAACAGTGTTTCCGGACTAATTACCACATCAAGGCGCTGCCTGATAAACTCCGCAAAGCGGACTTTATTAGCATGTTTAATTTTTCGGAATTGATCCACAAAGTTCCGGTCTTCCGCATATGGTTCAAGCTCTTTGAGCTTTTCAAGATTGGTAACCCATTCATGACCGATATAGCTGGATATAAGCTCTGCCAGCAGCGGGTTGGCATGGTTGAGCCAGCGTCTGGGTGTAATGCCGTTGGTTTTGTTTATAATCCTGTCCGGATAAAATTCATGAAAATCTGAAAAAATGGTTTTTTTCATTAACTCCGTATGAATTCTAGCTACACCGTTTACCTTGTGACTGCCTACAAAAGCAAGATGCGCCATTCGTACAATACGTTCACTTCCTTCGCCGATCAACGACATTTTTTGCAGCTTTTCTTTATCACCGGGATAATGGTGCATGACATCTTCAAGAAAACGATGATTGATTTCATAAATTATCTCCATATGACGCGGCAATACTTTTTCCATAAGCGCGACAGGCCATGTTTCCAGGGCTTCAGGCATCAAGGTATGGTTTGTGTATGAAAATACACCTACAGTTATTTTCCATGCCGTATCCCAATCTATTTCGTGAATATCTACAAGAATACGCATAAGCTCAGGTATGGCAACAGCAGGATGAGTATCGTTTAATTGAATCGCAACCTTGTCAGGCAATTGCTCAAAACTGTCGTGAAACTTTTTAAAGCGATACAAGATATCCTGTAACGATGCACAGATAAAGAAGTACTGCTGTTTAAGGCGCAGTTCTTTGCCCATCTCCGTTGTATCATCAGGATATAAAACTTTTGAGAGATTTTCAGATCCATTCTTATCTTCAACAGCTTTGATATAGTTGCCTTCATTAAAATAACCCAGGTCAAAATCACGCGATGCTTTTGCAGACCAAAGACGCATATTGTTTACCGTCTCGGTTGCATAACCGGGTATAGGGGTGTCATAGGCCATAGCCATGATCTCTTCCGTATCAATCCAGTGGTGTCTTGATTTACCTAATTCATCCTTATACTGGAGAATCTTTCCGTAGAACTTCACCGGATACAGTACCTCCGGGCGTGGAAATTCCCATGGGTTTCCATATCGTAACCAGTTGTCAGGATGTTCGACCTGAAATCCATTTTCTATATGTTGATAGAACATCCCATATTCATAACGTATGCCATATCCATAACCAGGTATGTTCAGTGTTGCAATTGAATCAAGAAAACAGGCGGCCAGGCGGCCAAGCCCGCCATTGCCCAGAGCAGCATCATGTTCCAATTCCTTGAGAACATCAAAATCCAACCCCATTTCATAAAGAGCTTGTTTACACTCATCTATAAAACCCATGTTGAACAGGCTGTTTGAAAGTGTTCGTCCGATCAGAAACTCCAGTGAAAAGTAATAGACGCGTTTACTGTCCTTCTTGTAGTAACTCCGCATAGTTTCCATCCAGCGCTCAATCAGCCGGTCACGAACCACGTATGTTAAAGCATGCAGCCAGTCGCGGTCTTTAGCAGTGATTTCATCTTTACCAATCGAATATACAAGGCGATTGGCAAGAGATTGTTTTAACGAGGGCGGATCTAATTTAAGCTTCAGGTTTTCATGCTTGAGAATACAGGTTTTTTTATTGTCTTTCATTTGTTTCTCCAGATGCTTTTAGTCTGCATAGACCCAAGTTGCCCGGCTATGCCGGAGTTGTTTCGGGTTCGGCTGTACGGTTTCCCCTGTCTCGCATCCGTTTAGTTTGAAGACAAAAACCGTATCTACCATTGTACCACCACCTCTTATAATTTCAACATATCTAAACCCGACTTAGCCGATTAAGCAAATCTTTCTCAATCTAACCTCCAACTCTTAAATTTTAAAAGGAAACATAAAGCAGCCAGGATATAAAGCACAGCAGCAATAGAAAAAACATTTGAGAAGCCAAACGTCATGGCAATTACTACCGCTACAATAGACCCGATAACAGACATACCACCATTGGCCGCCCAGGCGATCGGAACCATCTCAGGGAATTTAGTAAGCCTGCTGATTCCAAGCGGAAAAAGAAATCCCATAAGAAAACCAAGAGGAAAGATAAAGGCAACCACGGCAATAATTTTAATAACAAGCCTAAATGGAAGCAGCATCTGAAATATTGATGGACTAGCAACAATCCAAAGGGCAATAAAAAGACATGTACCCGACACAGCCGACAATACGATTGATTTTGCTTTTACTTTCAAAAACTCTAAGCAAATGCTGCCTATACCGGCGGCTATCAAAATAGTCGGTACAGTTAAAGCCATAGAGTAGATCGGATGCCCGAGTAAAAGAACCACTTTCTGTATTAAAGCCATCTCCACAAATATAAAAGCCAGTCCAATTAAGCTGAAGTAAAAGATAACAGGTATATAAACCGTAATTTTCAGATTCTTTTGCAGTTTCAAAATAGGTATCCAGACTAAAAGCGCTGCAAGCAGAATACTCTGAAACGTAAGTGCCAAGAGCACAAGAAATGGCCACTTACCCTGTATTGACTCAAAACGCCCCGGCCCCATCGGATATGGCTTTAATGCGTGTGACCATCTACCATATTGAAAGAAGAAAGGATCATCATCGGTCACAGGCCTTACATTGAATTGATAATCATCAAGGAATTTTTCTGCAGCTCCCAGGCGTGAAGCGTATATAAAGCCGTAAAAAGGATTTTTTTCGGGCTCAGAATCGGCTAGAGGGTTAAATATAAGATGCAGCCCTGTCTGCTGCCCCAACCAATTAAGAGTCTTATCATGTTTTTGTATCCAGTTATCTACTTTTAAAATGTCTTTCTCCTGAAAAGGCCTGCGCGAAATTAAAATGTCAGCAAAAGGTATATCACCTGATTTATCTCCGACCACCAGCATGTGACGTGATGGATCTATACCTCGTTTAGAGAGTGCTTCATATACCGTTATAAATGCTCTAAGTATCTCCCTGGGCGCAGCAGGGTAATGCCACCTGCTGATTTGAAGTATTCCTTCCTCGCTCAAATGTTCCCAGTAGTCGTTGACGGCTTCCACAGTGTACAGATAGCTTTCAGTCAGGACATACGCTCCGGATGATAGTGCAGCAAAGCTATCCACACCATAAATCATTATTACATCATATAGCTTTTCCGACCGTCTTACAAAACTTCTTCCATCCTCCAGGTGGAGGTTTACTTCTTTGGTTTCGAATATCCTTCCTATAAAAGGTGAAAATTGCTTCTTAACAATTTCCGCAGTGGTAGGGTTAATTTCAACAGCATCTATCATAGCAGCATCATTCTTATAGGCCATTAAAACATCAGAGCCGCCTCCCGCACCAATAACCAATACATTATTTAGTTTTCTGTCTTGAGATAATATATAAACCGCCTCCCTATGAGGCGATGGAGATTTGATTCCGGTTTTTGCCTTAAAAATACCGTTCTTACCACTCGATAGTACAGGGGGAGTTCTTACCAGGGGAGTTAATGCGTCTCCATCAATAAAAATTTTTTTGACCTGATTATTTCCTTTTTCAGAGACAACATCCACTCTGGATATTGCGTTCCACTGACTAAATTCTACTTGCGGTTTTTTAAAACTCCAGAACCTCTTATTGGTTTCCGGAAGAATCTGCATTGTGGATGCCACCCAGTAAGAAAGAATAACTACGGATAAAACTTGTATTAACACAAACGGCAATCTTTTTATCTCCTGAGCAAGAATGGCAGCTATACTTCCTGTAATAAATATTAGAAGTAAAAGGTTGATGGCACCTAAACTCTTTATTAGTGTTATATACAACAAGCATCCGGCAGCGGAACCAAGAAGATTGCAGAAATAGATGGTTCCCGATCTCTCGGGATTTTTTAAAAATACATTTGCAATAAACAGCCCGAAAAAAAAGAATGGAAACATGGCCAGGAAGTAAGACAATACAAGGTTTAATAAAGTGCCGGAACTCTCCCAGAAAAGAAAGAAATCACCGGAAAGCTTCGTTATGCAGTAAGTTCCCAGAAGTGTTGAAACTGAAAAGCCACTTAAACAAAGGCTGAAAAAAGTTTTTTCATTAATGTTTTTTATTTTTGAAGAAAGTGAAAGAACCGTCCCGCCTGCCGCCAACCCTAAGAGCGCCATTGTGATTATAAAGTATACAAGGTGGTTCCAGTATAAAACAGAAAAAATCCTGGCCTGCAGTAACTGTAATGCAAGCATAAGGGTTGAGATTAAGAATACAAATATAAGCCTTGACATGATCCGGACATTCTAAAACATGCGTAAATTACGAGGGAAAGATAAAGAATATTTTGAGCACAACACTTTTGCTAAAAGGCTAAGTTGTACGATTCGGCCGTAGCTCTTTCAGTTGCAGTTGAATGGTTGTTCTTCCCTCCCACTCGTTAAGCCTGGGGACAAAAACCGTATCTATCATTAAACCTCCGCCTTTTATACGTTCAACCTCAGAACCCATGCCGAATCCTATTGAATCCAGAATCTGCCTGCCTTTTTTCAAGCGCATCTTAAGGTGATTTTTTCCAACCACTCTGGGCGTCATTGTCTCCACGGCTTTACAGCCCAAAACAGGCTCCTCGTTTTGAAATCCAAAAGGCTCAAGCATCTGGATCTCACGCACCAGCTCGAACCCGACATCTGAAAGTTCTACAGCAGCATCAATTTGAAGAGGCGGCGTATAACCTTCCACCCCCACAGACTCGACCAGGAATTCCGACATTTTATCTCTAAATACATCCATGTTACTTGTTTTCAAGCGAACTCCGGCAGCCTGATGGTGGCCTCCGAAGGCCTCAAGTATATGGCTGCACTTTTCCAAAGCTCCGATCATGTTAAACGGCGGAATGCTTCTGCCTGATCCTCTGGCCAGTCCGTTTTCTATCGAAAAGAGAAATACAGGAAGATGCAATTCATCGCTTAGCTTTGAAGCGACAATACCAAGCACGCCAGGATGCCATCCTTCGGCTCCCAGGGCCACTACGCCAAGCTCTGAGCGAACCGTTTTCAGTGATTGCCGGGACACTATCTGCGACCTTTTGGCATTCAGCTTATCCCTTGCCTCTTTAAGAAGCAGGGCATCTATCTCCCTGCGTTTTTTGTTGTTTTCCTCCAGAAGTGCGGCAAGAGTTGCCGCCTTGTTCTTATCTTTTGTTCGAAACAGCTCCACAACCGGAGCTGCATCTCCAAGCCTGCCTGCCGCATTAATGCGGGGAGCAAGCACAAACGCAAACGTGGTGCTCGTGATTTTTGTCACAGGGCGGCCGCTGTTCTCTGCAATCTCCTTTAAAGCCTGAATTCCAGGCCTCTCAGTGTTGTTGATCATATCAATACCGGCTTTAACAATGATACGGTTTTCGTCCTGTAGCGGAACTATATCAGCCATGGTACCCATGGCCGCCAGGTCTAATAGGGAAACAGCAGCTTCATTGCCAAGGACAGCCTCGGCCAGCTTGTAGGCTACACCGGCTCCTGCTAAATCTTTAAAAGGATAACTGCTGTCTGTTCTATGCGGATTTACAACGGCAAACGCTTCAGGAAGCGGTCCGGTCTGCTGGTGATGGTCTGTTATTATTAGATCCATGCCCAGGTTCCTGGCAAGCCTTGCCTCTTCCACGGCCGAGATACCGCAATCCACTGTTATTAGAAGAGATACACCTTTTTGCGCAGCCGCCCTAAGGGCTTCGGAGCTCAAGCCGTAGCCCTCGATAAGACGGTTTGGAATCATAAAATCGGCACATATGCCCAGCCGCTCAAGCGCATCAAGAAGAAGGGCTGTAGCCGAAAGGCCATCAACGTCATAGTCGCCGAAAACCAATACTTTCTCCTTGTTTTTTTTTGCCTTATGAATTCGTTCCACCGCTCTTTTCATATCCGGCAAAAAAAATGGATCGTGCAGGTCGTCTAATGAAGGGGAAAGAAACTTCTTAACTTGTTCCGGAGTCTTGATGTTACGGTTTACAAGAATCTGGGCTATTGTCGGAGATATGGAAGCGCTGGAGGCCAGGTAGTTGAGGTATTCCTTGTTTGTTGAAGAGATAAGCCAGCGCATAATAGTATCAGTTTAGAGAAGACCGGAATCAGGGGGCAGCTTTTTTTCAGAAAACCCATCTTTCTTTATAAAACCTATTGAAGAAAAAATATGATTAATTCTCCTGCTTCTTGAATTCTGCAAGCTGCCTCTTTTTTATGCTACTTTTTTTTCAAAATCGCCCGGTTTTCCCATGCAAGCACTACCGGGCTTGCAACGAAAACGGATGAGAACGTTCCAACCAGGATGCCTAATATCATGGCAAGAGAAAAGTCATGAAGCACTTCACCACCAAACAAGAAAAGAGTTCCAGCGGCCAAAAGGGTGGTAACAGATGTTATAAAGGTTCTCGAGAGCACTTCGTTTACACTTGCATTCATAACATCCACCATCGAACTTTTTTTGCGTTTTTTCAAATTTTCGCGGATACGGTCGAAAACAACCACTGTATCGGTCAGCGAGTAACCGGCTATGGTAAGGAGAGCGGATAGAAAGATAAGATTGATCTCTTTTCCCATTATGTGAAACAGACCAAGCACCGCCATAACATCATGAAACGTTGCTGCAGTAGCCCCGACACCAAACTTGAACTGAAAGCGCCACGCAATATAGATGAGTATGAATATGGTTGCCATTATTACAGCCCAAAATGCATCAGTCTTCAGACGCTTACCAACCTTCGGACCGATTTCTGTGGTGGAATCTACGACAAAACTGTTATCTTTCAAGCTTTCGGATAATACGTTCTTTATCTTTTCGGGTATGCCTCCAAGCTTTTCTTCGTGAGTTTTTACACGTATCAGAACTTTGTTAACAGCCGGAAAGTCCTGGAGGTCCACATCCTGTATGCCCCCGGCTTCAAGAGCGTTTCTGATGTTCTGCAAGTCGACAGGTTTTTCGAACTTAAGCTGGACAGCCGTTCCCCCGGCAAAATCAATTCCGAGATTGGCAGTTCCTGTAACAATCTGGAAAAAAGCCAGTAGTCCCAAAGCGAAAAGTATACCTGACACAGCAAATGCATAGCGTCGCTTTCCGAGAAAATCTATCTTCGTATCTTTTATAATCGTGATCATATGCTAAGACTTTTGACCTCCTTTCTGCTGTTAAGGAGGTCGAAGACAACCTTAGTGCCCACAAGAGCGGTAAAGAGGTTGATTGATACACCCAAAAACAGGGTCACGGCAAAGCCCTTTATCGGACCCGTCCCGAACTGGAAAAGCACAGCGGCTGTAATAAGTGTTGTTACGTGGGAATCGACTATCGTAAAAAACGCCTTATCGTAACCTGAATCGACTGCAGCCCTGGGGGTTTTACCAATTTTCAACTCTTCTCGCATTCGCTCAAACATAAGAACGTTACTGTCCACAGCCATGCCGATAGCCAGGATTATACCGGCAATACCAGGCATTGTAAGAGTGGCGCGAAGCCATGCAAGAGAACCAAGCAGGAGCAGTATGTTCAGAACAAGGGCCATATCTGCTATCGCGCCTGCCAGCTTGTAATAAACCAGCATGAACACTACAACCAAGATCATTCCATATATGCCTGCAAGCTTTCCAGCCTCGATTGAGTCTCTTCCAAGCGACGGTCCCACGGTTACGTTCTGGAGCATTTTTATAGGCGCCTGAAGCGCTCCTGTTTTAAGCACGATAGCCAGATCTTTAGCTTCTTCCATAGAAAAATTGCCGGTTATCTGTGCTCTTCCTCCTGATATTCTATCCTTTATAACCGGAGCGGAATGTACGTTACCATCCAGGATTATGGCGAATCTTTTGTTAATATTGGCTCCTGTGATCTCCTCAAACAGAACCGCTCCCTGGGAATTGAATTCAATACTGACAAACGGCTCGTTAAAGCGATTATCTATATTTACTCTCGCTCCGGTAAGCAGATCTCCGGTCAGGCGTGATTCTTTCTTTACAAGGTAAACACGCTTAGATGCCGTACCAGACTGCCTATCGACCCTCCGGACACCAAATAAAATTTCATCATCTTCAGGGATTTTATCCGAGAATTGCTCTAAGATTTTCTCTTCCTCACCTGCAGCTATGCTCGAAGGCAGTTCGGCAGCTACCGGGCTGGTCTCGTCAAGCAATTTAAATTCAAGCAGAGCAACCTTGTTTATAATGTCGATGGCCCGCTTAGGATCTTTTACGCCCGGCAGCTGAATAACAATCTCGTTTTGACCCTGGCGATGAATTGTCGGCTCGGCAACACCGAACTCATCAATTCGATTACGTATGGTCTCTATCGCCTGCTCAACAGAGTTTGTCTTGATTCGCTTGACATCGTCGGCGCTCAGCCTGAATACAAGATTATCACTTGTACCTGAAACAAAAACGCTCTCCAGGAGAGGAAATTCCTCATCAATAACAGATTTGACCAAATCCGGCGCCGAAGTAACTATTGTAAACTCTACCCCGTTACGTTTAACCTCGGCTTCTATCTTCTTTTTCTCAAAGACTTCTTTAAGGCGCCGGGCTATACGCACTGTTGTAACATCTACGGCCTTGTCCCACTCAACCTCGAAAACAAGGTGTAGACCTCCGCGCAGATCAAGACCGAGCACTATTGCCTGTGAAGGCATAACATTCTTCCACCATTGTGGCATCTTATCAAAAACAGGGGTTGCCGGCAGAAGGAAAACCACGGCCATAACAACCGAGAATCCTATGAGAATCAACCGCCATAAAATGTTTTTTTTCATTCGTTCTCCTGCAGATGTCTTCTCCTCATTACTTTATCCATTCCACGGGCAAGGGAGCTTAGGTTTAAAAAAAAGAAGCTGGTGGACAGAGTGAGGAAGGTATCAGACGTCAGACACCAAAAACAACCTAATTATCATCACTGCCTGATCTAACGGCAGTTACACTTGATCGCAAAGCTTTTATCTTCACATTTTCCGCGATTTTTATCGTTATGGTCTTTTCGTTTAAGCCTTCTATAAGCCCGTAAATTCCACCAGACGTGATAATCTTGTCACCCTTTTTCAAGTTATCCAGCATCTGCTTTGTTTCCTTTGCCCGCTTCTGCTGCGGACGAATCAGGAGAAAGTAAAAAATTATAACAATAAAAATAAGGGGAAAGAACTGGGCCAGCCCCTGCGCTATGTCACCGCCACCCGGGGTGCCCCCACCTCCTCCGGGCTGCTGCGCCATGGCATAAGCTACTATGTTTAAGAACACGGAACACCTCCGAAAATTAAAGCTCTTAATTTAATTGTATTCATGACAAACACTACAGGCTTGATACTATAACTTGTCGCTTTTTAAATTTGCAACGTAAAGCTCTAAAACTCTTTGGATTTTTTTGGGAAATTCGTGGATTTTTTCGAAAAACCATTGGATTTTTTTGAAAACTCTTTGAAAATTTATTGAAAACTTATTGAAAAACCTCTAAAAATTCCGGTCACCCCCCTAACTAAAGCCCTAACTCCTCACGTTTCTTACGGAGGAATTCTTCGAT
>JALUUO010000080.1 GCA_027021335.1 Nitrospirota bacterium | reverse complement strand
AGGCAACTGTAAAGATTTTTGGCAGCGGAAAATTGACGGAAGATGAAGAAGTCTATATATTATAAGGGGTTAACGGAGCTTTCAAAAAGTGTGAAAACGGGCATAGGTTACGGTAATTGATGTAACTTCTTAAAAGTATTAAGGAAACAGCTCTTTGACAACGCTAAAATATAGGTCTAAAATGATGATTAGCATGTTGATAACTGCGAGCTACGGAAAAAGGGGGTATAACATATTGATTTTATTGTCAAAAAAATGTGTGTAGTGAGAAATTAAGACCTAATGAATAAGGGATTGCGACGTTTCTATTCGTGGGAAGATCCTTTCCGAAACCATTTTGGGTGAGAAATTAAGACCTAATGAATAAGGGATTGCTTCGCTACTTGGATCCGCTCAAGAAAAGATTAACCCCCTCAGTCCCCCTTAAACTAAGGGGGATGCAAAAGAAAAAGCCGCCCTTAAACTTAAGGGGGAGGCAAAAGAAAAAGCCCCCCTCTTAGGTTAAGAGGGGGTTAGGGGGAGTTACTTAATAATGTGACGGTATGAGATTGCAGATGGGCTTAAATTTTTGTATGAGGAAACGTTCTCGGGAATTATACTTGACGTTTTACAGCTGGGTTTGAGTTCAGAAGAGTCTTCTTTGATAGGTGACGATCGTGTTGGCAAGGCATTGGAGAGTTTCCATTTCTGTCTACACAAAGACGTGTTTTTCCGCCTTGCACTCAGGGCAATACCGTTTTTTGTGGCTATTTATGGTGTCAAAGCCTTAAACATACCGCGTATAATCAACCATTCCAGGAACTTCCCAACCTCATCCTGATTTTTAAGGAAGTAATCCGCCTTAGGATTTTTGCCGACACATATGGAGGCACCTTTGGTCTGTATGGCTCTGAAGGCGTCTTCATCGGTTACATCATCTCCTATATAGACGGCGTAGTGCTCGTTACCCATTTTCTCGAGTATCCACTCCACCGCATGTCCTTTGTTCCATGCGGCCTTGGATCTTATCTCAAGAACCTTCTTGCCTTCTGTTATATCGAAGAATGAATCGTAGTTTTTGGTTACGTCCCAAAAAATTCTGAAAACGTCCGCAAGTCTCTTAGGGGGAACCCTTCTGAAATGCACACTGGCCGAGAATTTTTTGTTTTCAACAATTATGCCCGATATCTTTCCTAGGCTCGCTTGAAGTTTTGTAAGAAGCTCCCCAAGCATAGAGACGTCTCCAGCTTCATTACGCAACATTTTCGATCCATTCCAAATTTCCATTCCGTGATTGCCGGAATAGATAAGGTCGCTGATTCCCACTCTGGCTCGTACATCGTCCAGCGCTCTTCCGCTTATTATTGCAATCGGCATCATCTTTTTAAGCTTGTTAAGCATTTTTTTTACATGTTCCGGCATCACAGCTTTATCCGGAGTGGAGGCAATGGGAGCAAGGGTGCCGTCGAAATCAAGAAATAGGAAGAGTTCCCTGGACTGAATCTGTTCCAGGTGATCGAAAAGGTAGGCCGTTCCGCCCGCCTTGGCGCTGTAGATGTCAGACATGCGCTGCAGCACACAGCCGATCCAGACATGAATATTAAATTCACTCACCTTTTCACGGAGGTTATGCATACGCTTCTTTTTATCGTTTCGGTTCAGACTTAAGGCCGTTTTTATTGAAGATGAGAAACTATCAAGGTCATAAGGATTGACTATCATCGCGTCCTCAAGCTCTTCTGCAGCTCCGGCAAGTTCCGACAGAAGAAGAACTCCCTTTTCATCCACCTGGCACGAAATGAACTCTTTGGCCACCAGGTTCATTCCATCGTAGATAGAACTCACTATACAAAGATCAGCCGCTCTGTAAATAGCCGCCAGGTCACGGTGCTCCAACTTTGTTTCGGTATATATTATAGGAAGCCAGCTATCAGTACCGAAGCGCCTGTTAACATGATTGATAATCTCCTGAACTCCCTTCATATAACTCAGATACGGCTCTGAACTTCTGGTGGGAACAGCCACCTGGTAAAAGGTAACCCGCTTTCTGTAACGCGAGTAGCGTTCAAAGAAGAGTTCTATCGCCTGGATGCGTTTTGTAAGGCCTTTTGTATACTCCAAGCGATCTACACCTACGGCCAGCAGTGTTTCATCCGGGATGCCGAGTTTCTTCCTGAAATTCCTGATAAACTTTTCGGAATGCCGTGAAGATGCCATATTGTTAAATCTGTCGAAGTCTACACTTATGGGGAATGCTTCAAGGCTGGTTTTATGCTCGTGAAAGGTGACTGTTGAAGTTTCACGATCTACCTCCGCTTCGGGTATCATCTGTTCGACACAGTCCATAAAATTAGCGGCGAAATGTGTAATCTGAAAACCTATAAGATCATTTGCCAGCATGCCTTCGAGCAGTTCGCGTGCATGAGGGGAAACCCTTAAAACACTGTAATTCGGCCATGGCACGTGCCAGAAGTGGGCCAGGGTAAGGCTGGGATTAGCATCGCGAAGAACACGAGGAAGGAGCGAGAGGTGGTAGTCGTGAATCCATACCATGGATTTGTCTTTGACCTCTTCGCTTACCGCCTGGGCGAACTTGTGGTTGGCGGCAACATAGTCATCCCAATATTTTTTGCGGAAGTAAATACGTTCAAGAGCTATGTGGCATAGTGGCCACAGAACATGATTTGCGTAGCCGTGATAGTAGTTATCCACTTCGGCAGAGCTCAGCCAAACACGTTTCAGTGTGTAGGTCGGTTTATCAGGAGGCACGCCAACATGATTATTGCGATCCACGACTCTCTTGTCCGCACTGCCGGAACCCCAGGCCACCCATACGCCGCCTATCACTCTAAGTACGTTATCGAGGGCTGAAGTCAAACCACCGACAGGTTGTTCCACTCGAATCTCGGAACCCTGTTTTTTATGCACGTAGGGTTCTCTGTTTGATACGATTATAAGCCGCCTGTCCTGAATGGCTTGTTCGAGAAATGATTTTAATTTAAGACTGTCTTTCATTAATTTTAGTTGTCAGGGGACAGGAAAACAAGAAAAATAAATTCAGCTTTTTGCAGGCATGTATCTGTTTTGGGGTAAGACCGTGAGACCCTGTTTTTTATTCAGACTTCTGTCCTCCTGCTCCCCTGACAACTCTAGTTGCCTTTATTCTACCTCATTATTCATAACTCAATCGTATTCCTACGACCATTTTCAAGAAAAAACCAGGCAGAAAGGTAGTCCCGTATCTGCCGGGTAATCAGGAAGTTCATTCTAACATGTTCCCTGCCTCTTTCTCCCATCCGCTTTATCATTGCAGGATTGTTGAGAAACTGTTTCGTTCTAAAGGCCGCTCCTTCGACAGAGTTGACAAGAAATCCGGTAGCGCCGTGAACAATCTGTATGGGTATACCTCCGACATTGCCGCCTATAACCGGTTTTTCTTTCCACATCGCTTCGGTAACAGTAAGGCCAAAACCTTCCTTCAGTGACTTCTGAAATATAATATCCGCTGCTCTTTGAAGAGCATTCACCGCTTTATCGCTGAAAGGAGGCAGCAGAAGTATGTGGATATCCGGATCGTTTGCAGCATACTCCATCACTTCCTGAAGCACCATCTCGCCTTCAGGGTCGTCGGTGGCTGCGCCGCCGGCCAGGATCAGCCGGCAATCGTTATATTTTTTAACAAGTCGGTAGGCCTGGATCACCCCTATGGGATCTTTAAACCGATCGAACCGGGAGATCTGCAGCAGTATGGGCTTGTCTTTGGGTATTTTGTAGTTCTCCAGTACTTCATCAATCTCTTCCTGCTCTAAGTTTCGGTTTTTCTCGCTTAGAGGGTCGATCGACGGCGGAATCAGAAACTTATCCGGCTGGATTGACTGGGCAAATTTCGAGACCGAAAATACTGCCATATCGTATTTTTCCACATACGGGCGAAGTTTGTTCCATGTGTCCGGCTGGGGACGTGATATATCGATATGGCACCGCCACATCCAGCAGTTGTCTGTCCTTCTTTCGATCAATGCCACAGGTTGAGGATCATGTATAAGCACGCAGTCGGCATCAAGGTCCAGCTTGTCGGCGTTGGCCATATTGATTTCATAATGATGTTCCCAGGCGGCTTCGGTGATGGGATCCCGCATGCCCTGCATACTGTTATGAACTTTTTTGGTCATATTAAAGAAGTCACTGTCTCCCTCTATAACATCCCATACAGCGTTGATTCCGATATCCACAAGAAGAGGAATCATCTGTTGTAGGATTTCAGCTACTCCTCCCCCCGACTTTGTAGAGTTTATATGTAAGAATTTTCTGCCTTGAAGTTTTTCCGCAAGCTTATGAATCAGAAGAAGATCCCCTTTCGGGGCGATACCTGCATAATCACTAAGCGCTATCACTTAGAATTCCTCCATATCTTTTCGAAGTTCGGCTTCCACAAGTTCGACAATCAGCTTCCTGATACCTTCTATGTCATACATAAATGGGTCAATGTTTTTAATTTTATCCGCCAGCTCTTCTTTTCCGAAGGCTAATGCAAACCAGCTCGAAAAATCATTCGTTTTTTCATCACTTCGATTTCTGGCCTCATAAAAATGGAAATAGATGGACCCGGGCTCGACGTAACGAACGGCTATCAGAAACTCTGCCAGGTTACGGGCTCTTAAACCGGCATCAAAAACCATGGTAAGTGTTTCGTTGAAGTAAAATTCATCGCCTGGCAGCACCGGGCGTGGTTCCGGATTATTTTCCAGGTACTTGCTTGTGATATTGACAAGTTCCTCCCGGAGCTCTTCGATAGTATTGAACTCATAAGGATCGAGGTTGGAAAACTGTTCTGAAAGCGCACGCTCTTCAATGCTTTCAGCAGCCCACTCCGCAAAGCGGTTTGTATACTCATGAAGATGTCCTCTTATGAAGTACTGATATGTGTGATGATACAACGACTCGTCGCTTATCAGCATGATTTTTTCACGAAGTTCCTTAAGGCTTGATGCCTTTTCACCCGTGGCTCTTGGAATTATAATACATTCTTTGAACTGAAACGGGACCGTAACTTCGGCAGTTTTTTGATCCATTTATTTTCCTCCTGTAAAAAGATTAGGTAAAAAGCAAAGGGGTGTTTCTCGGCTCTGAATTCAGATAAAAGGTTTTTGGAGTTTCGTCCTTTGCCTTTTGTCTTCCTCAGGCATGCGCTTCAGCCCAGTTTTTTCCAGTGCCTATGTCTGCTTTGAGCGGCACAGAGAAGGTTGCCGCTTCCTCCATTTCCTTTCGGATGAAATTCATCAGTTTTTGAATTTCACCCTCAGGTGCGTCGAATAGAAGTTCGTCATGAACCTGTAAAATCATTCTGGATCTCATCCCTTTACTTTTCAATCCACGCTGGATATTAAGCATTGCAATCTTGATTAGGTCCGCGGCTGTGCCCTGAATAGGACTGTTTACGGCAAGCCTCTGACCAAGCTGCCGGTTGGCCTTGCCGGAGCTTTTCAACTCCGGTATTTCCCTCTGGCGGCCAAACATTGTGCTGACAAAACCTTTTTTGACAGCCTGCTCCACAACGCTTTCCGTGTACTTATGTACCCCAGGATGCATCTCAAAATATTTGTCGATATATTTTTTAGCCTGAGAGGACGAAATCCCCAGCTGTCGGGCCAGTCCAAAAGGACTCATACCGTAAATTATTCCGTAATTGACTGTTTTAGCTAAACGACGCATATCTTGTGTCACAATGTTTGAAGCAACACCAAAAAGATGCGAGGCCGTGACTGTATGCGCGTCCGTGCCGTCCGTAAAAGCATCGATCAGAGCTTGATCCTGGCTGAAGTGTGCAAGTATACGTAACTCTATCTGGGAATAATCGGCCGAAACAAGCAGATAATCTTCTTTGCCCGCCACAAAGGCCTCCCTGATCTTTCTCCCCCATTCTCCGCGAACCGGGATGTTCTGGAGATTTGGATTTGAACTGCTCAACCGTCCGGTGGCTGTTGCCGTCTGGTTAAACGTGGTGTGAACTCTGCCTGTCTCCGGGTTAATCAGCCCGGGAAGAACATCCACGTATGTGTTTTTAAGCTTGCTCAATGAGCGATGCTCAAGTATTTCCCTGGGCAGGTCATGGCCGGCGGCCAACTCTTCAAGAACATCCACATCAGTGGAATACCCGGTTTTTGTTTTTTTGACGGGAGTAAGGCGAAGTTTATCAAAGAGTATTTCTTGAAGCTGCTTTGGTGAGTTAACATTAAATTCTTCTCCGGCATAGAAGAATATACGCTGTTCAATCTTCCGCATTTCGGCTTCCAGTTCGCTGGAATACTCTGCAAGTATATCTCTGTTGATCCGAATTCCGGTTGACTCCATATCCGCCAGTACGCTGATCAGTGGGATTTCTATGTTGTACAGAATTGAGGCCAGGCCTGACTTATCGATAAGAGGCTCCAGTGCTTGCTTAAGCGCCGTAATGATTGAAACGTTTTCAGATAAAAAAGCTGCTGCTTTTTCAACCGGAATATCCACGGGCGCTTTGCCCTTGCCTATAGCCTCGTCATAGGAGAGCTTTTTTCTTGAAAGATGTAAAAGAGTTATCTCTTCCAGGCTGTGCCCTGATCTGTTCGGGTTTAAAAGATAGGAGGCCAGCATGGCGTCAAAGTAGTGTCCTTTAAGCGTTATACCGGCTCTCTGGAGCGCATGCGTATCTTTTTTGAGGTTATAACCGGTCTTGCGTATATCCGGATTTTCCAGCACAGGCCGTACCGCGGCTAGAAGTTCGCTGCTCTGCCTGCACTCCGGGTATAATGGGATATAAACAGGGTCAGAGCCCGGTAGTGCGAGAGCCAGCCCGACTATATCGGAGTCAACCGCCTCTCTGCCGGATATTTCGGTCTGCATTGCTAGTTCGCCGTCAACCCGGCTAAGAAAAGAATCAATATCCTGTTTGTCGGTTATAACTTTATGAGGGGTATTGATCGAACGGCTTGGAACTATTTTTGCCAGGCTTGTAAGTTCGAACTCCATGAATATATCAAGAAGGCCCGGCCAGTCCGGTTCTGTCATGCGGCATTTTTTCAGGTCGACCGGCAGGGGCAGATTGCTGTTCACCGTTGCAAGGCGCAGGCTTAGGCGGAGCATATCGGCATTGTCTTTCACCGTCTCCCGTAACCTGGGACGTTTTATGCTTTCAGCCTCCTGCAGGAGGCGTTCAACACTGCCGAACTCCTTCATAAGGGTTTTTGCGGTCTTTGGACCGACACCGGGTACTCCGGGGATGTTATCGGCGGAATCTCCGGTAAGAGCCAGAAAATCAGGTATTCTCTCCGGTTCTACTCCAAAGCGCTCTACAATATCATCGGCCTGGAAAATTCTGTTTTTCATTGTATCGTAAGCCGTAACCCCGGGGCCCAGGAGTTGATAAAGATCTTTATCTGATGTGACGAGACAGACATCAAGGCCCTCGGCACGAGCCATGTTAGTTAGTGTGGCGATAATATCGTCCGCCTCCTCTCCAGGAAGACTCAGGGTTTTAATACGGAAGGCATCAATAATTCTGCGGATATGTGGAACCTGAACCACAAGGTCTTCCGGCATACTTGGACGGTGGGCCTTGTAGCTCTCGTATAAGTCCTGGCGTTTTGTGGGTTTGCCGGAGTCAAAGGCAACAAAAAGATGGTCGGGATTCTTTTCACGAATGATTTTAAAAAGCATGTTGGTGAAACCAAATATGGCATTTGTGGGAAACCCGCTTGAACTACTAAGATTGCGGATGGCATAATAGGCTCGATAGATATAGGAGTGGCCGTCAATGATATAAATTGTTGCCATTATTCAACAAAAATTATAGCAGGTTTAGAGAATTTATGGCCAGAATAACGATAAAAGCCGATGTAATACTAAACACCACAGGGTTAAGCTGCCCCCTGCCGGCGTTAAAAGCGAAAAAAGCACTTGATATACTGGAAGCAGGCAAGGTGCTTTTAGTGCAGACCACTGATCCAGGTGCTAAGGCGGATATCCCGTCACTTCTTAAGCGCCTGGGACATGAACTGCTTGAAACAGGGAGCTCCGGCGGTGTT
The DNA here is from genome assembly GCA_027021335.1 of Nitrospirota bacterium. Taxonomy (GTDB): domain Bacteria; phylum Nitrospirota; class Thermodesulfovibrionia; order SZUA-242; family SZUA-242; genus JALUUO01. Next base: position 23,729 of record JALUUO010000080.1, on the reverse strand, counting down.
ATGTCTTTTTACATAAGAAAAAAATAAGGAAAAATTAATGTAAACAGTTCAACGGGGCAGGGATCGGAGATCAGGCTGGCTAGCCGCATAACGGGCAAGACCGTGCAGCGCAAGCGCTAGGAAGGAGCGTCTCTTTGCCCCGGCTTTATGACTCTTAACTCCCGACTGAAGATTTTTGGCAAAACATTCGAACTTTTCTGATGGCTTTATCAAGTTTTTCACCTCTGTGGGATATACGGGATACTTTCCGTTCGCCTCTGGTACGGTGGGTACTTTTGCCGCTATGGTTGTATACTGGCTTTTGCCGGACTTCTCACCGCTTTGTCGATTGTTTGTTATTGTTCTGCTTTTTACGGCCGGAGTGCCGGCTTCAAGCCGCGCGGAATCCATCTACGGCGTACCTGACTCTGGACGCATAGTTCTGGATGAATTTGTCGGCTACTGGATTACTATGATGTTTCTACCGTTTACACCGGCCTGGTTGTTTGCGGGCTTTGTGGTTTTTAGGATTTTTGACGTAATAAAGCCGTCTCCTGTACGGGAGCTCGAGAGAAAGTATTCAGGTGGATTTGGAGTTATGATCGACGATGTTGCCGCCGGTATTTACAGCAACCTGGTGCTTCAGATTTTCAGGCTGGTTGCTACTTAAATGGATAACGTGCCTGGACGCCGTTGTTTTATAGCCGTCAGTATGTCCGAAGCGGTGATTTCGTCTGTGGAGAAATTGCTTTCAACCCTCAAAACCGCTGGGGCTGATGTACGCTGGGTCAGTACAGAATCCATGCACCTGACTATAAAATTCCTTGGCGAGATTGATGAACAACAGGTGGATGAGGTGAAGGAAGTTCTTAAAGAAGTCGTGTTTTCTCACAGCCCTTTCACGTTTAAGGTGGTTGGTGTAGGCGGTTTTCCCAACCTTAGAAGGCCAAGGGTTGTCTGGGCGGGAGTGTCATCTTCGAAAGAGTTGGTATCCCTGCATAGGGATATAGAAGCAGGTCTTTCCGGCAGGGGGTTTGAACCGGGAGTCAGAGATTTTATCCCTCACCTTACCCTGGGAAGGATTCGTTCCAGCGGCAGTATTGATCAGGCCCTGTCTGTCTTAGAAAAAGCAGGCAACTGTGTTTTCGGTAAAGTTGAGGTTAGAGATGTGATATTAATGGAAAGCCACTTGTCACCAGCCGGAACAAAGCATAATGATCTGTTTGCGGCATCGCTTGGTGAAGGATGAAAAAGGAGAGAGTCATGGCACATAAAGGTACTACGACGACTAATGAAAGCGAGAAGACTAAAGCGCTGGGTGCGGCACTTGCACAGATAGAGCGCCAGTTCGGCAAAGGGGCTATTATGCGCTTGGGCGAAGGCGCTGTAACGGAAATACAGGTTATACCGTCAGGCTCGATAAGCCTGGATGTTGCATTAGGTATTGGAGGATATCCGCGTGGAAGGGTTGTCGAGATTTACGGCCCGGAATCTTCCGGTAAGACAACCCTGGCCTTGAATGCGATCGCCATGGCCCAGAAGGGTGGTGGAACGGCGGCTTTTATTGATGCGGAACACGCGCTGGATGTCGGTTATGCGCAGAAGCTGGGTGTAAAGGTGGAGGATCTCCTGGTTTCACAGCCTGATACCGGTGAACAGGCTCTTGAGGTAGCCGAGTCTTTGATCCGTAGTAATGCGCTGGATATTATAGTTATCGATTCGGTTGCAGCTCTTGTACCAAAAGCCGAGATAGAGGGAGAAATGGGTGATTCGCTTCCCGGGCTTCAAGCGAGACTTATGAGCCAGGCTCTTCGTAAGCTCACATCAGCAGTAGCCAGAAGCATGACCACCCTCATATTCATAAACCAGATAAGGATGAAAATTGGTGTAATGTTCGGAAATCCTGAAACCACCACCGGCGGTAATGCACTTAAATTCTACAGTTCCGTCCGGCTCGACATACGGCGCATCGAGACATTGAAAAATGCCCAGGAGCAGGTTGGAAGCCGTGTTCGGGTAAAGGTGATAAAGAACAAGGTTGCGCCGCCATTTAAGCAGGCTGAATTCGAGATATATTTCAACGAGGGAATCTCGAGAACCGGTGAACTTCTGGACCTGGGAGTAAACAAGGGCCTTGTGGAAAAGGCAGGATCGTGGTACTCGTATGAAGGAACACGTATTGGACAGGGCCGCGAAAACGCAAAGGACTACCTTAAACAAAATCCGCAGGCAGTGGAAAAACTGGAGGCGTCCGTACGGGAAGCTTATGGGTTGAGCCAATAAATTAAGGGAGATTCTGGGATATGGATATAAATACAATCCTTAAAAAGTCTGTAGAACTTGGAGCTTCGGACATTCATATCAAGGTAGGCAACCCGCCGATTCTTCGCATAAACGGTCACCTGTCTCCCTTTCCTGGCGGTGCCAGAATGAGTGCGGAAGATGGTATGAACATAGCTTTGGGAATCATGACATCCGGCCAGCGTGAGACGTTTAGAAAACAAAACGACATAGATCTTGGCTATGGTGTGCCGGGCCTGGGGCGTTTTCGTGTGAACATTTTTATCCAGCGCGGAACTATCGGCATGGTTTTCCGAATTATTCCTGTGAAGATAAATACAATAGATGAACTCGGCCTTCCATCATCTCTTAAAAAACTCGCTCTTGAGCCGCGTGGATTGATTTTGGTGACGGGCACGACCGGAAGTGGAAAGACCACGACACTGGCGGCCATGATAGAGCATATCAACAGCAATCATACATGTAACATCATAACAGTTGAAGATCCGATAGAATACTTGCACCGGGATAAGCGAAGTATAATAAACCAGCGTGAGATCGGCAGTGATACCGAATCATTTGCCAGAGCCCTGCGGGCCGCGCTACGGCAGGATCCTGATGTTATACTTGTGGGCGAGATGAGGGATTTCGAAACTATCCAGACCGCGTTGATTGCCGCGGAAACCGGCCATCTTGTGCTCTCCACACTTCATACCGTGGATTCCATGGAGACGGTCAACCGCATTATATCCGTGTTTCCGCCGTACCAGGCCAAGCAAATTCGTATCCAGCTTGCATCTGTTATAAAAGGGGTCGTCTCGCAGAGACTGGTGCCACACGCCCAGAACGAAGGCCGGGTGCCTGCGGTTGAAGTGATGCTTTCCACCGGTTTGATCAGGGAATGTATTACTGATCCTGAAAAAACAAGCCAGATCCCGGAGGTGATAGCCAAGGGCTCTGTACAGTATGGAATGCAGACATTTGACCAGTCCCTGTTTCAGCTTTTGAAAGATGGTTTGATTACTTACGAAGACGCACTGCGGCGCGCTACGAACCCGGATGACTTTACGCTCAAGGTTAAGGGTATTCAGTCAACCAGTGACGTCGTAGCCGGGGGCGGAGACGAACAGAGCTTTTTTGACCGATTCGGGACTTAAAAGAGAACAGGGGTAGAGATGTAGGGCTTAGAGGCAATGACCGGCAAGTAACCCTTTGGCCTTCTGCCTTTCGTTTTTTGCCTAAACATGTTGAGGAGATTTTTATGAAGAAAACAACGTTTGCAGCTATGCTGTCTGTTGCTTGCCTGCTTACAGCATGTCTGCCGCAGGCAGGCCTTAGATTTACGTATATTGAGATAGAGAACTTTCCAAAGAATATACAGGAAAGCATAAAAAAGAAGGAGGCGGTTGTCGGTATGACTCCTGTGCAGGTGCGTTACGCTCTTGGACCGCCCATTGTTGCTCGTACTTTTTCGTCCGAGAAAGAGGAAATTCTCGAAGAATGGACCTACAAGTCGGTTATGACAATGAAGAAGATCTATGTCATATTCAAGGATGGACGGGTTGTTAAGATAGAGACAGAGCAACGCAGACTACCTTCCATACGTATAGAAAAAATAGGCGATGCAGAGCAGGGAAGTCCGTAAGCGGTTCATAGACTTCTTTGTGGGAAAAGGGCATCTGAGCCTGCCAAGTTCTTCCTTAATTCCCCAAAAAGATCCGACGCTCCTTTTTACAAACGCTGGAATGGTGCCGTTCAAGTCCGTCTTTCTGGGCCTGGAGGAACCTCCGGCGCCAAGAGCCGTCACATCACAGAAGTGCGTGCGTGCGGGAGGAAAGCATAACGATCTCGAAAACGTGGGCCGTACCACGCGGCACCATACATTTTTCGAAATGCTCGGTAACTTCTCTTTTGGCGACTACTTTAAACGTGATGCCATAGTATGGGCCTGGGAGTTTCTGACCCGGGAGATGGAACTGCCGCCTGATAAACTATGGGTTACCGTCTATAAGGACGACGATGAGGCCGCACGGTTGTGGAGGGATGAGGCTGCCGTGCCTGCTGATCGTATTGTCAGGCTTGGGGATAAAGACAACTTCTGGTCCATGGGTGACACAGGGCCGTGCGGGCCGTGCTCGGAGATATTGATAGATCAGGGTTCGGATCTGAGCTGCGGCAAGAAAAGCTGCGCCGTAGGCTGCGACTGCGACCGCTACCTGGAGCTATGGAACCTTGTTTTCATGCAGTACAACCGGGACGAGAGCGGACAACTCAGACAGTTGCCCAGGCCGAGCATAGATACGGGTATGGGACTTGAACGGCTTTCAGCCGTAATGCAGGGCAAAACCAATAACTTTGACGCGGATTCTTTCCGGCCTATTATCAAATCGGTAGAAAACCTTTGCGGCAAGGTCTACGGAGCTCGTGATGACCATGACGTTTCGCTTCGTGTGATAGCCGATCATATACGTTCCTTGACCTTTCTGCTTGCCGACGGCCTTTTGCCGTCAAACGAAGGCCGTGGATATGTTATGAGGCGCATTCTCCGCCGGGCGGCAAGGCACGGAAAAATGCTTGGGCTGGACGAGCCGTTCCTGTACCGGCTTGCAGACGATGTTATAAAACTCATGGGGAATAGCTACCCGGAGCTCGCTGAATCACCGGACAGGATTATAAACATCTTAAAGATGGAGGAAGAACGTTTCTCCAGCACACTGAAACACGGGCTCTCGATCCTTGATGGACTTATAGATAAAAGCCGCAAAGGCGGAAGCGGGCTTATTTCAGGCCCGGAGCTTTTCAGGCTTTATGACACCTACGGTTTTCCGCTGGATCTTGCCGAGGATATAGCGCTTGATGCAGGTATCAAGCTGGACCATGATGGCTTTAAGCTGGAGATGGAGAAACAAAAGAAACGGGCAAGAGCTTCATGGGCCGGAGCTGATGAGGCTGTCGCCCCGGTCTATCGTGAGCTTTCAAAGGAGACTCCAAAGACGGAGTTCCTTGGTTACGGGAAATCTTTTGAGGCAGAGGCCAATGTGCTTGCGATAGTCAGGGATGGAAGACGGATCTCTGCGGCCGTACCGGGTGATAAGGTAGAGGTTTTTCTGGACCGGACCACATTTTACGGTGAATCCGGAGGCCAGGTGGGTGATACAGGATTAATTAAAGCCGACGGGCTTCTGCTCCGTGTGCTTGATACGAAAAAACCGCTGCCGAATCTTTATGCGCATCATGTAGTCGTGGAGAAGGAAAAGGGCATGAAAAAAATCTCGGAGGGGATGCCCGTGACAGTTTGTGTGGATGTGGAAAGTAGAGCGGCCGTAATGCGGAATCATACCGCCACTCATCTGCTTCAGGCCGCCTTAAAAGAGATCCTGGGTGAGCATGTTAAGCAGGCGGGTTCTCTTGTGACCCCTGAAAAGCTTCGTTTCGATTTTACTCATTTTTCCCAGTTAAGCCATTATGAGCTCGAACGTATCGAGGACTGGATAAACGACAGAGTGCTCGAAAACCTGCCGGTGAGCATAGAGGAAATGTCTATTAAAGATGCAATGGCTGCCGGGGCAACAGCCTTGTTTGGTGAAAAATACGGCGACCGTGTCCGTGTAGTATCTATTCTAAACACATCTGGAAATAAGATTGAAAAAAAATCCTCGGAACTTTGCGGCGGTACACATGTGGACGCTACAGGAGAGATCGGACTGTTCAAGATTATTTCTGACTCGAGTGTGGCTTCGGGTGTAAGGAGGATAGAGGCTGTAACAGGCCGATCCGCCCTTTTATACGTAAGAAAAAACGAAGCCGAAATCAATGCGGTGTCAGAGCTGTTAAAGGTAAAAAACAACCCGGCCCAACGGCTTCGAAGTCTGCTTGAGGATATCAAAGTCAAAGACAAGGAGCTGGAGGCCCTTAAGGCCCGCACTTCGGTTTCAAAGGTCGACGGACTAATGCAAGGTTTAAGAGAGATACGCGGCGTGAAAACACTTGCCGGTTTTGTGGAAGGGGTGGAGCCCAAAGAACTCCGGGGCATGGTTGACTCTATAAGAGATAAAATAAAAAGCGGCGCTGTGTTGGTTGCGTCCGTAAGTGGCGGCCAGGCAGCCCTTGTATGCATGGTAACCAAAGACCTTGCCGGCAAAAAACTTCATGCCGGTAATCTTTTAAAAGATCTGGCCGCGCGTGTAGGAGCCAGGGGTGGAGGCCGGCCGGACATGGCCCAAGGGGGTCTTAAGGATGTATCCAGGGTTCAGGAGGCGTTGGAGGCGTTTTATGATATTGTCGAAAAAACGCTTTAACCGTTCAGAGGGCGCAGCGCAGAGTGCAGGAATTCGGCAGTCGATCAAATAACAAATAACTCCCTGTAGCGAGTTTATCGAGCTAATATCTTTTCCTGCCCCTTGACAGCTGCACCCTGCACCCTTGTCACCTGCAAACATTCCAAGGTATTTTCTTCGACACCGGTCAGCCGGATAATCTTGTTTTTGGAGCTCCGGCCCGAGATGATTTCGATCTGGCTTTTCTTAATTCCAAGTTTTTTGGCCAGAACACTGATAATTTCGTTGTTTGCCTTCCCTTCCACGGGTGGTGACCTGAGTTTAACCTTGAGTGATTCACCGTAAAGTCCGCTTATACCGGACCGGGAACTGCGTGGTTCTACCTTGACCTTTATAATGATTGTTCCAGGCCTTTCCAGGCTATAAAATGCGCCGGAACTCTTCATCCCTCACTCCTCGGGCAGTTCATCGTCTTTTATGCCTGTGAACTGGTAGCCAACTCCGTAAATAGTCTGAATGAATATAGGTTTACGTGTGTTGGCCTCAATTTTGCGCCGGAGATTTTTGATATGAGCATCGACTGTGCGGTCGTAACCCTCAAAGGAGTAGCCGTAGACCAGCTCGATAAGCTGGGGCCTTGAGAGCACAAGTCCTCTGTTTTTCACCAAAGCCATAAGTGCCTTGAACTCTACAGGAGTTAAATCGACAGGCCTGCCGCTTACCATTACTTTGTGCTGCTCTTCCTTAATAATCATCAAACCTTTGTTAAAACTAATACTTTCTACTACAGGCGGCGGCTCACCGTGGCCATCAGTGCGTTTCAACACCGCCTTTACTCTGAGCATAAGTTCGCGCAGGCTGAAAGGCTTGACGACATAATCATCGGCTCCAAGCCCGAATCCACGAATGCGCTCCTCTGGCGTGCCTTTACCGCTAAGCATTATGATCGGCACATTCGACTCCCGGCGCAGCCTGCGGCAGACCTCTTCGCCGGAAAGATCGGGCAGCATGAGGTCAAGTATTACAAGGTCAATGCCGTCAAGGGCGAGGCTGACCCCTTCCGAACCGCTTGACGTCCAGACGACCTCATACCCTTCATCCCTGAGACAGATGCGTATGATATCCACGATTTTTTTATCGTCTTCTATGATAAGAATTCGTTTCATAAGGTCGTCACAAGTTTTTACCCACAATTATGATACCTGATTTCTATCTCGTCAATCTTGCCAAATCCTTGATTGCCATGATAAAGTGCTAACGTTATGAGTGTCCGTGATAACGTTGCGGCTGTTCGCAAAGCTATAGGACGGGCGGCGCAGGCGGCGGGCAGGGACGGGGCCGATGTCAAGCTGGTGGCGGTTTCAAAAAAGATCGATACCGCGAAAATGCTCGAGGCTGTAGAGGCCGGAATTAGAATATTCGGTGAAAACAGGATCCAGGAAGCCAGGAGCAAGCAAGATACGGTCTGCTGGCCTGATGACATTGTATGGCACCTGATAGGCTCTCTTCAGCGTAACAAGTCCAAGCTTGCGGTGACTCTTTTCGATATGATTCAGTCGGTAGACAGCCTGGAAATTTCGAAATACTTAAACAGGCATGCCGGAAATGCCGGAAGGACTCTTCCTCTGCTTATCCAGGTAAACCTGGCTGATGAGCCGTCGAAGTCGGGTTTTCATCCTGATGCGGTCGTGCCGGCGGCACTTGAAATTTCCCGCATGGAACATCTAAGGGTTAAAGGACTTATGGCGATTCCTCCATATTGTGATAATCCTGAAGATGTCAGGCCGTATTTCCGGCAGCTTCGCCATATAAAGAATACGCTTAACGACAGCGGCCTTGACCTTAGTGAACTTTCGATGGGTATGTCGTCTGATTTCGAGATTGCCATAGAAGAGGGCGCCACGATGGTTCGGGTCGGAACGGCAATTTTCGGGCAAAGGCGGAAGTAAAGAGTTGAGAGAAAAAATATTATGAATGAAATCATGAATAAAATAGTATTCATAGGCGGCGGCAATATTGCCGAGGCTATTTTGAAAGGTCTTTTAGTGGCCGGACATAAGAGCGAAAATATCAGGGTTAGCGACCCGTCTAAAGATATTCGGGATAAACTCTACAAATTGTACGGACTTGTTGTGGAAAGCGACAACAATAAAGCGGTTTCCTGGGGTGATGTTATTGTTCTGGCGGTAAAACCTGGTGCTGTGGATTCTGTTTGCCGTGAAGTAGCCGGAAAAACCGGCGGAAAACTGCTTGTTTCGGTGGCAGCAGGTGTGCGTTTAACAACTATTTTGAGCTTACTTGAGCATGAGTCGAGGGTTATAAGGGTTATGCCAAACACTCCGGCCCTGGTCGGCGAGGCAATGAGCGTTATTGCTCCGGCCGGGGGGGCTACTGCCGATGACCTGGAGGTAGTCAGGAATATATTCGAGACTCTCGGCAGAGCCGTTGTTGTTCCGGAGAGACTGATGGATGCTGTAACAGGTCTTTCAGGCAGCGGACCGGCATATGTGTTTTTAGTGATAGAGGCCCTGACTGATGGAGGAGTAAAGGCGGGCCTTTCCGGGGGCGATGCCAGGCTGCTTGCCGCTCAGACGGTTCTAGGCGCAGCGCGCATGGTGCTTGAAACCGGTCTTCATCCGGGAGTATTGAAAGACAAAGTAGCCTCACCCGGCGGTACAACTATCGAAGGCCTGCATGTTCTGGAAAAAGCCGGCCTTCGGGGGATTTTTATGGATGCGGTATATGCTGCCGCTGAAAAATCCAAAACATTGGGGAACGGGTAAATATAAACATGTTTGTTATAGCCAACTTTATAAATGCGGTGGCCGTAATTCTGGATTATGCCCTTGAGCTGTACAAGTGGGCTTTTATAATCGCAGCCCTTCTTAGTTGGGTCAGTCCGGACCCGTACAATCCGATAGTTCGGTTTCTGAAAACCATAACAGAGCCGGTGCTCTACCGCATAAGAAATATGCTCGGCATATATGGCGGCATAGACTTTTCACCGATCATCGCAATACTGGTCATATGGTTTCTCCAGAGTTTCCTCGTGAGAACCCTGATAGACATTGCAAGGAGTCTCTAACTAATGAGAATTACACCATACGATATTCAGAATAAACAATTTCCTGTCAAGTTTCGGGGCTTTGATATGCAGGAAGTCGGCGATTTTCTCGAAATGCTGCGCGAAGAGATCGAGGAAGTGCTCAGGGAAAACGCTTCCCTGAAGGAGCAGCTAAGCAAGTGTGAAGCCCGGCTTAATGAATACCGGGACATGGAGAACACTCTTAAGGAAACTCTTGTCTCCTCACAAAAAATGGTTGAGGAATTCAAGGAAAATGCAAAGAAAGAGGTTGAGCTGACCCTTCAAGAGGCTGAAATGAATGCCTCGAAAATAATCCGGAGCGCCCAGGACAAGGCAATAAAGATACACGAGGACATCTCCGACTTAAAAGGCGTGCGGCGTCATGTTAGGGAAGAACTAATCCGTCTGCTCGAAAATCATATGAGAATGGTCAACTTCGATATTGAGGTAGAGGAAAAAGAGACTGGTGAATCATAGAGGAGTCAAGGGTACTCAGGATATATTCACGCCTGAAGTCGAGGTGTGGAGATTTATCGAATCAACAGCCTCAAGGGTATTTGAGAATTTTGGTTTTCAGGAGATTCGTGTTCCTATTATTGAGCATACGGATGTTTTTACCAGAAGTATTGGTGAAACCACTGATATCGTGGAAAAAGAAATGTACACCTTTCAGGATAAAGGAGGCAGGAGCATTACCTTGCGTCCTGAAGGCACTGCGCCGGTTGTGCGCGCCTTTGTTCAACATTCACTTTATGCCAAGAGACCTATAAATAAGTTTTATTACACCGGCCCCATGTTCCGCTATGAGCGGCCCCAGGCCGGCAGGTACAGACAGTTTCAGCAGATAGGAGTTGAGGCCTTTGGCTCTGACGATCCGAGGTTGGATGCCGAGATGCTGCTGATGTTGAAACTTCTGCTTGAGAAGCTCGGGCTGAAAGATCTTGATTGTCAGGTTAATTCTATAGGCTGTCCTGAGTGTCGGCCGGGATACATGGATGTTGTACGGGCGTACTTTCACGATCTGTACGGAGAGCTCTGCAGCGAATGCCAGCGGCGGTTCGAAATCAATCCATTAAGAATAATGGATTGTAAGGCCCCTAAGTGCAGGGAGCTTCGTGTTGGGGCTCCATCTGTTCTGGATTATCTTGATAATGACTGTAGCAGGCACTTTAACGCATTAACCGGCATGTTGCAAGCTCTTGAAGTTCCCTATACTGTTAACCCCAACCTTATTCGCGGACTGGATTACTACACACGTACTACCTTTGAGGTGATAGCAAGCGGCCTGGGGGCTCAAAATGCGGTTGCTGCCGGCGGCCGTTATGATGGACTTGTCGCAGAATTCGGTGGCCCTGAAAAAACACCTGCACTTGGATTCGCTATTGGCGTGGAGCGCATGGTTTCGCTTATCAAGGAAACTTACAAACACCGTAGAAGGCCGGCCCTTTTTATTGCGGCTCTGAGTAAAGAGGCTGAAAAAATGGCGCTTATTTTATCCGGCCGGCTTCGGGGTAAAGGAGTCTGGACCGAGATCAGCTATGACAGTGCTTCTTTAAAAAGTCAGATGAGACGGGCGGATAAATTAAACGCCGAATATGTGCTGATTATTGGAGAGGAAGAGCTGAAGCGTGGCAGCGCACCGCTTAGAAACATGAATACCAAAGAACAGGTGGACCTGTGGCTCGATAAGGTTGTAGAACAGTTCACCTAGGTAGAAGCTTTTCCAGGCAGGATCATTTAAACTACTTATGATGAGTTAAAAAAACAATGCATTAAGGTGCTTGTTAAAGTTTTGACCGGCTCTTTTATAACACTCCCGACTTTACCTGTTACATAAATGTCTCATTTTACACGAATAAAAACCAGGCTGGTGAATAAGAACTACCTGCTCCAGGCTCTGAAGGATCTTGGTTTTCAGCCTTTGGTGGGTAATCTGAAAATCCGGGGCTACAAGGGCCGGAAGGTCCAGGTGGAAGTTAGAATACGGACAAAAAACAGAGGTTATGATATAGGTTTTAAAAAGTCGGGCAAGGCCTATGAGTTGGTTGCTGACTGGTATGGAATAAAAGATATAGATGCAGATCTTCTGATGTCCAAGGTCCAGCAGCGCTATGCTTATCACGCTGTTTTAAACCGCATGTCGGAGCAGGGGTTCGAAATTGTGGAGCAGCAAAGCGGAAAGGACCGGACAATTCGGCTGACAGTAAGACGCACAGTTGTTTAAAATATATTATTCGGACTACAAGGTTCAACGGTTCAGGGTGTTAATTCTCTGGTTATTATTACTAAATATAGCTCTTTTCTAATTCGAACTTCGTGTTCAATCAGGTGAAAATGGTATAACCATGACTAAATTAAGCCCCTTTCAGAAGGAACTCACTATTTATTTTAAAGCCCGCTTTACCCTGATATATGTGACAACATCTGAAGAGGAGCGTGTTGTCAGGGAGATAATCGGGGCCTGTGACATGGCCGGACGTCCGGCCATGTCCTGGGATATTGGGGATGGTATGGCGCCTCTTACTGCAAGTGCCGCTCCGGTAGATCGTCCTGCCAAGGATCCTATCACTGCCATGAATGTAATAGGTGATATGCAGGAAGATATGGTATTTGTGCTTAAAGATTTCCATAGCCTCTGGGAGGGTAACCCTCAGGTAGTCCGTAAACTCAAAAACCTGGCCCAAAGCCTCAAACAGACAAAAAAGACAATTATCATAACTGCCCACAGCGCCAAAATTCCTGCTGAAATAACAGATCTGGTTTATATCTTGGAGTTCAGCCCACCTGGATATAATGGGATTGAAGAGATTCTTAACAGCTTTACCCGGATACCAAATATCAAGGTCAACCTGACCGAACTTGGCAAGGACAAGATGATTCGCAGTGCCCTTGGACTCACTGCTAACCAAGCCCAGAGAGTCTTTGCCAAGGCCATAGTCCGCAATGGTACACTTGATGAACAAGATATTGATCTTATCACTCGCGAGAAAAAGGCGATTATCCGTGAGAGCGGAGCATTGGAGTTTTTTCCTGTAAGCGAGACGCTGGATCAAGTCGGAGGTCTGGATATATTAAAGGAATGGCAGCGTTCCCGTGAGAGGTGTTTTACTCAAGAGGCTCAGGATTACGGTCTTCATCCACCAAAAGGGCTTCTTCTTATGGGCATATCAGGAACCGGTAAAAGTCTTACCGCAAAAGTCATTGCTGCGGTTTGGCATCAGCCGCTGATCCGGCTGGACATGGGTTCTATATTCGGCAGTCTTGTGGGCGAAAGCGAGGAGAATATGCGTAAGGCATTGCGCCTGGCCGAAACGGTGAGCCCCTGTATTTTATGGATTGACGAAGTGGAAAAGGCGCTGACCGATACAGGTGGTGACTCTGGAACCACGTCCAGGGTATTTGGCTCTCTTTTATCCTGGATGGAAGAAAAAACGAAACCCGTCTTCGTGGTATGTACTGCCAATAATATCGCACGTATTCCGACGGAGTTCTGCCGCGCCGGCCGTTTTGACGCTATCTTCTTCCTGGATCTTCCCAGCCGGAAGGAACGCCGGGAAATTTTTCAAGTACACCTGCGTAAACGACGTCCGGTGATAGACGCCTTTGACCTTGATGAGCTGGCCAGGGCCAGTGAAGGCTATGTGGGAGCCGAGATCGAGCAGGCGGTTGAGGCGGGTATGCTTAGGGGTTTCAACGACGGATACCGGGAGTTCACTACCACGGATATACTTGCCGCGCTCAAGGAGATTGTTCCGCTGAGCAAAAGTCAGAAAGAGACTATAAGCGAACTTCGAAGTTGGCTGAAAGACGGTAGGGCGAGATCGGCGTCTTTTCCGGAAAAAGGAACTGCACTTAGGGAACAAGTGCATCTGCCGCTTATTGATGCAGGGTTGTAAGAATAGACTGCGTTCTGATCGTTCGTATTCTTTGAGTTAATATTAATTTATGTTTTAAATTTTGTGACCGCTTTACGATTTTGAAGCTAACTTTCTGTTTTTAGATGAAAAGAGATGGTAAAAACAAAATCTCCTGTTACGTTGTAAATCCTAAGGATGACTCTGAATTGCTGCTGGTTCCTGGCGGCTGGTTTTGGATGGGTAGCTGGCAGGATGACAGCGAGGCTTCAAATAAAGAAAAACCAAGGCATCTGCATTATGTGAAGCCGTTTTATTTTGCTATTACCTGTGTCACTGTGAAACAGTTCGAACAATTTGTAGCGGAAACCCGGTATGATGCAGGAAGTGATTGGCGTGGAGATCCGCCTGACCATCCGGTACGTTATGTCAACTGGTATGATAGCCTGGCCTATTGCAAGTGGGCCGGCTTAAGGCTTCCCTCCGAAGCCGAGTGGGAATTGGCTGCCAGTGGTTATGGAGCTTTAAAATATCCCTGGGGTGATGAGTGGAACGACGGCAGACGGGTCTGCTGGTCTAACCAGAAAGGTCCGTATGGCAATTCCACCAGGGTGTTTGATCATCCTGAAGGAGCAAGTCCTATAGGCACATACCAGCAGAGCGGCAATCTCTGGGAATGGTGTATGGATGCCTGGGATGGCGGTGTTTACGAAAGGTATGCCGGTGGTGATTTTACCATACCGGAAGATGGCTCACGTGTGTTGCGCGGCACATCCTGGTTTGATTTCGACCAGTTACACTTCCGTTGCGCTTCAAGGGACTTCAACCTTCCTGAAAGACGTGGTAGTTCGAACGGCTTTCGGCCGGCCATGACTGCTGTGAAAACATGATTTTTTAAGCGTCTTACAATGATCGATAACAACACAAAAAAAGCCGTAAAAAAGCTAGGCAGCAGATTCCCGTTTTTAGGTCCTTCAATAAGAGCAAAGGGAGCCAGGATGCTGGTAGGTACGGAGTCTCCGGATGCTGTGTATCCATTGCTTAAGGCCATGAAAGACGAAAATCGTAAAGTTAGGGAGATGGCTGCGATAGCGTTACATAATTTAAAGAACGGCGCGATAGACAAGCTATGCTCTCTTTGGGCAGAAAGCCGGGATCCTGAGCTGGAATCGATTATCCTCAAAGCTCTGTATGTAGCTTCCAGGCCACTGGTACTTACCGCTTTGACAACATTTCTTAGAGGCGATGTATTTGAAAAAGATCTAACTGAAGAAATTCTTGAGGTCTGTCTTTTAGATTCGGATAAACGAATTTTCGAGGGGGCGGTTAAGTGTGTTATGGAGCAGAAGGGATACATGAGGTATGAGGTTCTTTGGACTTTTGCCAAGGAACATCCGGAATCCATGATTCCTAAGGTATTAAGCGAGAAAAAATGGCGGCCTGATAAGCCTGCTGAAAGGGCTCTGTTTTATTTCCTGGCAGACGATCTGGAAGCCTATCACGATATAGACTTTGAACAATCCTATCTCGGTATATGCTATGAAAGCAGTAATCCGGCAATGCGTGAGGCCATAGCCTCACGTATCCGTAAAAGTGGAGATTCCAGGTTGCTGTCCGTGTTTCGTACAGAACGCGAGAACAGAAGAGAGATCTTTTCACCGGAAGAGTTGGAGTTGCAGATGGAAATCCTGGCAAAAAACGGCAATCACCAGGAGATGTTTCAACTTTTGTCGCATGCATCCTATGCGCAGGGAATGCGTATAATTAGTCATTTAAGGAATGCCGGATGGCGGCATCCGGACTTGCATTTCCGTGAGCTGCAAGAGCGGCTGGAGGATCTGGCGGAGCTGGATACGGACAGTAAAAGCGCTCTTTCTTCTTCTTCTTCTTATGCCCATGCGATCTACCAAGATTTCAGGCCAATGTTTCTGGGAGATGAAGAGCCGCCTGAAGATGAAACCGGCATGCTCGCCTGGGCAGCAGATAAAGAGCGTTTCCGGCGCAGAAGCGCAGCTGTTATTCTTCTGGCCGAGCAGAATTCGCCCTGGCTGGTTAACATTGTAAATAAGGCCAGTAGTGACGAATATTGGCAGGTACGTATGGCTGCCGCGGCTGCAGAGCACCTGCGGCCTGGCAGCTTGAAACCTGCTAATAAGAAGCGGCTTAAAGGTGATCACAATTATTGGGTGCAGGCCCTGCTCAACCTGCCAAGCGGAGACCGCCTGAGAGATCTTTCGCCCCAGGGTATTGAGGAGTTGAAAGGAACGGTTTATTACGAGGACCAACGGCCTGAGGACGCTGATGATTTTCTTGCTCTGATCAAGGGCTTTCTGCATACGGCTGAGAGGGAGTACCTGCTCACAATTGGTGATTTTTTTGAAACAGAGATTATGATAAGTGAAGAGACGGCCTATGAGGCTGGTGAGACTTATGTCGAAATTGAATGGCAGTAAAAGGGCGTAGTTGTTCTGACGTTAAGAGAGTCCCTGTCGAGAATTTACTGAAATGTCCGAGATTCATGAAATAGAAATATTTATAAAGCCGGATGGCGAAGTCGCCTATGAGGTGAGGGGCCTAAAGGGCAGGAAATGTCTTGATGTCACAAAGGCTTTTGAGGCGGACTTGGGATGTGTGATTCTAAGCCGTGAGGAAACATCCGAAATGCACGAAATAAAAGTGCGGAAGAAAACCCATCGTAGAATTTCCTGTAAAGAGTAGAGCTGTTCTGTGTCCAAACCCCTTTACACAAAAATGGCTGTTGATTTCGGTACGTCAAATACCGTCGTGGCTTTCTGGGATGATGACCGTGATGACGTCGTCCTGCATCACGTGCCTGATGTAACTCTGCCGTTTAGATTCCGTCAGGACGGCGAAGACCTGGAGATCCCGTACATACCTTCCCTGATTTATTATCGCAATGCCAACATACGGTTTGTCGGTTACCAGGTGATTGGTAAATCTCTGGAGCGTAAGCAGGGAGCCTTTCGATGGATGAAGGCCTATATTCAATCCAGGCGGCGCATTAAATACCCACTTCCGGACGGCACTCGTGTTGACTACTTCCAGGCAGGTCGGGATTTTTTGGAAAGCGTTCTTCTGTTTGCATCGGAGTATGTGGATATTAACTCTGCCGAGATCGCATTTACCGTGCCTGTAGAATCATTTGAACACTATGCGGAATGGCTTTCGGATGCCTGTGTGAAGATGAAAGTGAGAAGATATCGCTTTATTGATGAATCCAGCGCCTGTATCTTCGGATACGAAACTCATCTTCAGGCAGGTGATGTCTTTCTCATATTTGATTTCGGAGGCGGCACTTTAGATGTATCCGTGGTCAGAATCGAAGAGCAGGTGAGGGGGGGCAAAGGGTGCCGGGTATTGGGCAAAGCAGGTTGTGACATAGGCGGACGTATTATTGACGGCTGGATCTACAAGGATCTTTTGCACCGTGCCGGTATTCATGATATTGACGCCAGGCAGGCCGGCGCCCTTTTTATGCTCAAGGTTGAGGAGATAAAGGAGCAGCTAAGCAGCGAGATGGTTTTTCGGTACGATATAAAACATACCTCTTCCAGCCTGCGCATGACGGGACTCTACCACCGTGCCGAGTTGGAAGATCTTCTGGAAAAAAATGGACTTTATCATAATGTGCAATCAACTATTGAGCGGGCGGTACGTGCCGCAGAGGAAAAGGGGACCGCAAAAAACGACATTAAAGAGGCTCTTCTTGTGGGTGGCAGCAGCCAGATTCCCAGTATTCGCCGCCAGGTAAGAATTTTTTTTGGTGATAAAACCCGTGCATATAGACCCTACGACGCTGCCGCCCGCGGCGCATGCAGATATCTGACCAGCGGCATAGAAGCTCTGTACGATCATATTCAGCATGATTACGCCATCAGGGATTATGATCCTAAGACGGGCAGGCATCGCTTCAGCCCGCTGGTGCCTCGTGGAACCCACTATCCTACCGAGCCTGATTTCAAAAGACTCACTATGAAGGCTGTGCGAAACGGACAACGGTTCCTGGGTATAGATATCTACGAAGTCGCTGAAGAAGGAAGCTACGCCGGTGGCACAGGTGAGTTGGTCTTTGACTTAAACGGCGGCTTGGTTTTTGACAACCAGCCTCATGCTGTGGAGGCAGGAACCGAATTCTGGATGAATGAACATAACCCCACATTTATAGAGGCTGACCCTCCTGCACGGCGCGGAGAGCCGCGGTTTGCTGTGACCTTCCGGGTGGATGCCCAGAAACGGCTGCTTGTAACGGTCTTCGATATTATTACCCAGAAGCATAAATATAAAGATCATCCCGTGGTAAAGCTGAAATGAAGTTTCTTTTGTGAAAACAGAACAAACAGAGCATTTAATGAACCTTCACTCTTTGCTGGAGCATAGCCGGGCCAATGGACCCGGCACGCGGGCAGTGCTCTGGATGCAGGGATGCGGTCTTTCATGCCCGGGGTGTTTTAATCCAGGGTTGAAAGATAAGAAAGACGGAACTTGGATTTCGACCTCCAAGGCTTTAAACCGGGTGCTGTCTATCAAGGGTATAACCGGTGTCTCCATAAGCGGTGGCGAGCCGACAGAGCAGCTTCCGGCCCTGTTGTGGTTATTGACTCAGTTGAAAAGTAAGACCGATTTATCCATTCTTCTATTTTCAGGCAGAACCATCGAGCAGATAACCGCCATGCATGGCGGCAGGGAGCTGGTCTCACTGCTGGATGTATTGATAGACGGGCCATTTGACTTGGCTGAGACCAACCCTCCCGGTGTATGGCCCTCGTCTGCCGGTCAGAAAATTCACCTGCTTTCTGATCGTTACACTTTGATGGATTTTTCCCTGCTTCCGGATATGGAAGTGGTAATTACAAAAGAAGGTGAGGTTATGCAGACCGGGCTTTGGGGAGCCCTTCCGTTAAATCCGGTAAATTATGATTAATTCATATGTTTCCTATATAATAACTTGCTTAATTCTTTGGATAATAACAATACCTGCCGTAAGGAGGATTTTTTAGATTGATTTCAAGGTATACCCGTTCTGAAATGGGAGATGTATGGACGGACAAGGCACGATTTGACCGCTGGCTTCAGGTCGAAATAGCAGCATGCGAAGCATGGGCCGAGCTTGGAAAAATCCCAAAAAACGCGGTCTCTGTTATTAAGAAAAAAGCCGCGTTCGACTTGGCAAGGATCGATGAGATCGAGGCTGAGGTGAAGCACGATGTGATCGCTTTCCTGAGCGCTGTAAATGAAAAGGTGGGCAAAGAGGGCCGGTTCATTCATAAGGGGTTGACGTCGTCCGATATAGTGGACACGGCGCTTTCCCTTGGCATGAGGGATGCTGCGGATATTATTATTCGTGACATTAAAGACCTTATGAAAGTTTTAAAAAAACAGGCCCATAAGTATAAGAAAACTCCTCTTATGGGCCGCAGTCATGGGGTTCACGCAGAGCCCATGACATTCGGCTTGAAGTTTGCGCTCTGGTACGAGGATATGAAGAGAAATTTGGAGCGTATGAAACGTGCCCGTGAGGTTATAAATGTCGGTAAACTCTCAGGCGCGGTAGGAACATTTTCTAATGTACCTCCAAAGCTGGAAGAAAAGGTGCTTAAAAAACTCAGGTTAAAACCGGAGCCGGTTGCCACTCAGGTGGTGCAGAGGGACCGGCATGCGGAATACCTTGGAACTCTTGCTATTATTGCGGCCGGAATCGAAAAAATAGCTGTAGAGATAAGACACTTGCAGCGTACCGAGGTCCGTGAGGCCGAGGAACCGTTTTCCAAAGGACAGAAGGGGTCTTCGGCAATGCCGCACAAGCGGAATCCTATAGGGTGCGAAAACCTATCCGGACTTGCCCGTGTTGTACGTTCTAATTCCATGGCCGCCATGGAAAACATAGCTCTTTGGCACGAGCGCGATATTTCTCACTCTTCCGTGGAACGGGTGATTATACCTGACAGCGCTGTTTTGGTGGATTACATGCTTGCGCGTCTCACACGTATTTTATCCGGTCTTCACGTATATCCGGAGCGGATGATGCAGAACATGTCTGCAAGTAGAAATCTTCACTATTCGCAGCGGGTGCTGCTTGCCCTTGTAGAAAAAGGAATAGCTCGTGATGACGCCTATCTTATGGTCCAGAGAAATGCGATGAAGAGTTGGAAAAAAGGCTTGGATTTCAGGGAATGCCTGGCAGCTGATCCAGAAATTACAAATTGTCTAAGCAGTGCAGAGCTTAACTTACTGTTCGACCTTAAACCCTACCTTGAACATATAGACTACCTCTTTAACAGGAGTTTAAGAGATAAGTTGTCGCGGTGAGTTGTGAATTTCGATTTCGGAGACATTGCTGTCTAATTTAACTTACTTGCTTGCACTTTAGGCTCATTATCTTTGATATTGCCGATGTTGAAACTCCCACGTTTCCAGCGACTTCTGCAAGGGGCAAGCCATATTCTTCTACAAGCTTTCTTGCTATATCGGCCCGGGTCTCTGCAATGACTGCACGGCGGCCACCTGACTTAAGTTCCTTTTTAATCAATTCCACTGCTTTTGTTAGCTGTCCTTCTTTGCGTCGACACGCATAGACAGAACCTCTGACCAACCAGCCAAGTGACCTTATCAAGCCTCCACCTACCAGGTCAGGCCTATTACCATCATCAATGCCTGCACTGACAAAATGACGATATACCTTTATTGCATTGCATCTTTGTCCCCTAAAGTTTATTGCATTTCTGATACCTACGCCAGTGCTTCCGACGCCGGCATGCAGGGGGGCAGGATAAAACTATCGGCGAAAATTATTGCTTTTTTTTAAAACTCTCTAAGTGACATCTTTTCAAAGAAAAAAGGCATAATGGGACACGTGCGCACTAATAACGGGTTTTCACTGTTTTGCTCCGGATATTTTGTGCAAAAGCAATATCGCATTGCACATTAAGCATCGTTTTTATGTTTATTATTCTGCTTCTCCTCATTTCCTAACGTTAATTCTTTTACACCCAAGAGAAAAACTCCTACCTTTTTCCCTATAGCAACCGCGGCTTCTTGAACCAGGGATTAGTCATGAGCACTCACTTCGTTCGACTCAGGACTAATCCTTATTTTGTTATAACCTTATGCCTTATCAGTGCCAGATTACTGAAAGTATATCATGTTTTTGTGTTGTTTTTTGTCTTATTTTCTGCCCCATTTCTCAGTCTTTAAAAATTTTCATCCAGTTAATCCTGTCAAAAAAGGCCGCTCTTGACATAGGACATTATGTCAAGAGCAGCCTCAATTATCTTACTTAATCAGTACAGAATGTTTTTACTCATCCTCCCATAAGCTGCCGGCAGCCCAGTCATACTGATCCGTTACAGCGCGGTTATTGCCGCCGCTTACGCTGGAAGCATACTCGCTGGCTGCGTTGTCACGACCGCCGCTTACACTGGAACTATTACCGCTGGCTGTGTTGCCACTGCCACCGCTTACGCTTGACTTATCCCCGATGGCTGTGTTGCTCTCACCGCCGCTTACGCTGGAATAAAACCACCTAGCGCTGTTGTCTCTACCTCCGCTTACGCTGGAAAAGTACCCACTAGCCGTGTTGATATGACCTCCGCTTACGCTGGAAGCATACTCGCTGGCTGCGTTCTCACTGCCTCCGCTTACGCTGGAACTATCCCCGCGGGCTGTGTTTCTAGTGCCGCCACTTACGCTGGAATTATTCCCGATGGCGATGTTGCTCACACCGCCGCTTACACTGGAAGTTCTCCCGCTGGCTGTGTTGCCCCCACCCCCGCTTACGCTGGAAACATACTCGCTGGCTGTGTTGACAGTGCCACCAGTAACACCACTATACTCGCCAGATATTGAGTTCCCGTAACCAAACACCACACCCCCGTGGCTTGAATAGCTGTTTTTATTTCCTGCTACGAGGTTGTGGGAACCAGTCTTAACAGGAATCATCCAAGTTGCAGGCCTGCTGTCCTCACACTCTGACTGATTAGCATACCTTAATATATCACAAAATCCATCACTCTCATTATAACCAACAATCAAATTTCCCAAGCCGTTTATCGCTGTCTGATCGTCTGTGCCGTTTACCACCTGCACGTTTACGGCTGAAAAGAGGGCCGTGGTGTAGCCGTTCATGGTGGTTATTTCAAGGTAATCCCCCAGGTTCGGCACAATGCCGGTCTGCAGCGTGGCCACTGTAGCCTGCAGAGAGTTGACAGTGGCCTGCAGCGCGGCTACTGTGGCTTCCAGCGCTGTGATACGGCTGGAATTGTCGTCTGTATCTGCTTTTGTGTTTTTTATATCAAGGGCTGTACTACAGTTATTTCCGTCCTCGTCACAATAAGATTCCGCTCCGGTTGCGCCTCCTACATCAAGAGTCAGGCCGGAACTTATCGCTCCTCTCGTTGCGATACCAACGCTGCTGCCGCCCCTGTTTATCAACAATGGTTTATATCCTCCTTTTCGAGAATCAAAAGACGATAATACAGTAGCGTTTAGACTACTGTTGTAATATAAATAGACGCTCTTTTGATCCGCTGCGTTATTATCAATACGCAACCTTCCACCAACCATGTGCAACATATATTGCGGACTAGTCGTGCCAATGCCTGCGTTGCCATCAGCAGGAAATACATTTGTTTGTGCCACGCTCGGAGTCGCCAATAAAAATAAAACTCCTGCCGCCATCAGTACAGTAAACATGCCTATCAATAAACCTTTATTCGATCTTCTCATTTCTTCATACCCTCCATAGAAAGTTTATTCCACTAAAACGGAAATTTCAGAGTCCACCGATGGAACTATTGCCCATATTGTTTTTTATAAAATTATTCCTCCACCTAGAAATAATTTTCAAATCTAGGAAGTTTGTTTTATATTCTTTTCTAATCTTCGTTGGATTTAACCCCTTATGCTTATACTCTCCTCATCCTTTAATATTTTCTTTGGAATATGGTTTTCAATATATGGTCTCCCCGTGTCACATGTACCTCCGGCAGAGCCGGAGGCTTGAAAGATGTGAACCGCTCAAAGCGGTTGGTAAAACATGAGCCACCTTAAGGTGGCTACGCTATTCAAACAGATTTAACTGATCAAGTCTCTTATCTTCCTCTTCTTGAAACTTGATATACTTACGAATAACAGCTTCATCCCTACCTACTGTCGACACAAAATAGCCACGTGCCCAAAACTTCTGGCCTACAAAGTTCTTACTGCGACCACCATATGTTCGGGCAATATGAATGGCACTCTTGCCCTTTATATAACCAACCACTTGCGATACTGCATATTTCGGCGGAATTGCAATCAACATGTGTACGTGATCATCCCTAAGGTTTCCTTCCAACACCATACTCTCTCTTTGTGTGGCCAGTTGCCTAATCCTTATACAAGCGTGTCATGAAGCCTTTTCGCGAATAAAAACGTGAAAAGCCCCGTTTTTATTGGTTATAATACTTGCGACCAAACAAGGTACAAACCAAAGAAAGGGGCTTTTCAAGTGAGCAAAAAACGTATAAAGAAATATAGCAAAGTTCTGAAGAAAAGTAAACAAAAAATTCAGAAGCGTCTTGAGCGGAAGCAGTTTGAAGACCAGGAGAATCCTACTTATGGTAGGCAGCAACATCCACTATGAAATGAGTGAGAAAGTTGGTGCCATTAGTTGTGGTGGTATTGGCGCATTTCATCAGCTTGTAAAAAGAGTTGGATTGGACAAGGAGATTGATAATAACCTTGAGTTATTGAAAAGGCATTTACCTTATCATGAGTCTGATCATGTACTGAACATTGCCTATAACGTACTTGTAGGTGGAATGCGTCTTGAGGATATAGAGTTGCGCCGCAATGACGAGAATTTTCTGAACAGTTTAGGAGCCGATCGTATTCCCGATCCAACAACAGCCGGAGATTTCACCCGTCGATTTTGTCCTGACGATATAGAGACATTGATGGAATGTATCAACGTCAGCCGTCAGCGCGTATGGGGTAAGAGTTTAAAAGAATTAGAAGAGGCTTATATTGATATTGATGGTACTTTGGCTCCGACGACTGGTGAGTGTAAGGTGGGCATGGACATATCGTATAAGGGTATTTGGGGCTACCATCCGCTTCTTATATCTTTGGGCAATACGAAAGAGGTGTTGTATTTGGTGAATCGTCCCGGCAATGTAGTGAGTCATCAGGATTGTGCCCCTTGGATTGATAAAGCTATTGAGCTGTTAAAACCTTTTTCAAAGAAGATATGTTTAC
>JALUUO010000079.1 GCA_027021335.1 Nitrospirota bacterium | reverse complement strand
CCCATCTTCTGCATCCCGGCAGCTACGGCGCCAGAAGATACAAGCAAAACCTCATGCTTATGTTGCAGCACTGCGCTGATGTCCTTTGCAAGCGAGGCTATCCGCCGCTTGTTCAGGCCAATCAAAGTAGCGGAGGCTCCGCTCCCAGTAACGCATGCTCCGCTCCCAGCGGTTGTCAGGATATTGCTGCCGACTTTGAGAAGTATTTTCATTGTTTTTTACCCAGCTTTCGGGTGCAATACGTCCTTCGCCACTGCAGCTTGCGGAGTATCCACCTCAACAGCCAGCGCGCGGACAAGCTCTTTTATACCTTCACCGGTTGCAGCCGAGACAGCAAAAAAAGGCAGTTCCTTTTCTTTACAGTACTGCTGAAGCCGCCTAAGAGACAGACCGTCGCCCTTAATATCGGTTTTTGTAGCCGCAACCAGTAAAGTCTTGCTCGTCAGGGCGGAGGGTCCGCTCCCAGCGGTGGAGGGTCCGCTCCCAGCGGCGGAGGGTCCGCTCCCAGCGGCGGAGGGTCCGCTCCCAGCGGCTGAACAGAAAGAACAAATCTCTTCCTGAACGGTTTCGAACCGCCTTACAGGATCTTCCTCTATCATCTCGGATATGTCCACCATGTGCAGAAGAACCCTGGTTCGTTCCACGTGGCGCAGAAACTGGATGCCGAGCCCAGCTCCCTGATGCGCACCCTTGATCAGGCCCGGTATGTCGGCCACCACAAAACTCCTGGGGATGCCTTCGGGTTTAACCACTCCGAGCTGGGGAACAAGAGTGGTAAAGGGATAGTCTGCGATTTTAGGCCGCGCAGCCGAAATTACAGATATAAGAGTTGACTTTCCCGCATTAGGCAGACCGATAAGCCCTACATCAGCAAGCAGCTTGAGCTCCAATTTAACAGAACGCTCTTCGCCCGGTTCACCCGGTTGTGCAAAGCGCGGGCTTTGAAACGTGGATGATTTAAAGTGTGTATTTCCCTTACCGCCTCTGCCGCCGTGGGCAACCACAAACTCCTCTCCATCACTGGTAAGATCCGCAATCACTTCACCGGTTTCATCGTCAACTACAAGGGTGCCGACAGGCACTGGAACTTCAAGGGTTTGGCCGTCTCGGCCCGTTCTGTCCCTGCCCTGGCCGTGCCCGCCGTTTTCGGCCTTGTAATTAGGCTGGTACTTGAAGTCAAGAAGTGTGCTCATATTGCTTGTAGCTATGAGCACTACGTCCCCCCCCCTGCCGCCGTTACCGCCGTCCGGGCCGCCTTTTGGAATATACTTTTCCCTTCGAAAGCTGACACAGCCGCGCCCGCCGTTTCCAGCCTTAATCTCTATGTGAGCCAAATCTACGAATTTCATAGTTAACTAGATAGTGTAATATATTTTGTGTAAATTTATTGGTTGATGATATAGATAATCCGGCATGCCACTTGATAAAAAGAATAAGGTTTCCGCCTACCGTGCCCTCCTCGACCTGAGCAGCATGGGGACATTTCTTGTGGTCTCGACCTTTGTAGGCGGAGGCATCGGCTACTTTCTTGATAACAAAGTATTCGGAACATTTCCATGGCTGAGCATCATATTTTTACTGCTCGGGATTGCCGGTGGTTTCATAAAAATATTTGACACGGCAAAACGATCCGGTAAAAGTGAAGATGAAAGTAATGAAAATGATGAAAATCAAAAATAAAATAAATCTGTTTAATAAAATAAGTAGCAGGTCTTTCTTTGCTATTGTTCTTTTGGCAGCGGTATCATCTGTTTTTGACCGGAGAGAGTTTCCAGTTGCGGTCCTGCTGGGCGGCATTGTCGGCATTCTGCACCTTAAAGGCGTAAGCATGACAGCAGATACTCTTGTTAAAGGAGTAAAATCGAAAGGTATATTGTGGTTTTTTTCGATACTTCGGCTTATGGCCGTTACAGTAATTCTTTTTTTGCTTGTCAGAGATCTGGGAGTAAACCCCCTGGGTCTTCTTGCAGGACTGGTAACAGTACACGTCTTTACTCTGGCAGAGGGCTGGCTTGATGCTAAAAAGCAGTAGGGCCTGCTCCTATTGGTAAAATCCCAGAAGAACTCTTAGATTTCTCCACTCGTCCTGCCAGCCCGACCATGGCTTCATCCTGAAGTCCTTATAAGTTCGTACACGAAGGCGGCCGTCTTTTTTATCAACCAACACGGCTCCATCCCTGTCTGTACGGTATATCCGGGCTCCAGCACTATTCAACCTATTAACAACATCCATGTGCGGATGCCGGAACCTGTTGTTCTTACCCGCGCTTATAAGCGCAACTTTCGGAGCAACAGACGCCAGGAAATCACGCGTTGCAGATGTCTTTCCGCCATGATGAGGCACTTTAAGCAGGTCGCTTTTAAGCCCGGCGCCTTCGTTATTTAAAATATACTCCTCAGCTGTCCGCTCAATGTCGCCGGTCAGAAGAAAGGTGTTGCCGCTTACGGTAAGCTTAAGCACAAGCGAGTTGTTGTTCGAACTCCTGTAACGCCTGTTTTTAGATGGTGCAGAAAAATCCTCATCGGGATGCAGCACCTCGATCCGGTAATTCTTGCCCTCCATATAATCGCCGCGTTTCACTACGCGAAAAGAAATTTCAGCCAGATCTTCAGCAAGTCTTGCAATTTTATTTACACCTTTCTTAGAAAAGTAGCCGTTCCACCAGACTTCATCTATGCTCAAGGAATCGACTATTGAACGAAGTCCACCTGCATGGTCGAAGTCGCTGTGTGTAAGAATCACCTTATCAATGCTTCGCACACCCCGGTTAAGGAGAAACGGAACCACAACACTGGAGCCGATATCATAGAACCTGAGGCCGCCTGTATCCACCAGCACGATCTTTTGATCAGGAAGACGAAGATATAACGACTCACCCTCTCCAACATCCAAAGTGGCAAGCTCGAAACTCCTGCTCATATTACCTGTAAGTGCGATAAACACGACCAGCACAGCAAGAATAAAGGCCCGATACCTGTGAGCAAAAGGTAGAAAGAGCGCAAGGTAAAAAAGACCAACCTGCCACAATAAAGGAGAGCCTGCTGCAAATGAAGCGTATGGCATATCGCCGAAAAACCGAACCACCGCCAGAAAGAACGAAACAAGAGGCTGCAAAACAGGCTCAAGAAAACTTCTGTCAAAGACAAGCAGAAAAAACGCATGAAGAAGCCCGAGCGGAACCACCAAAAACCCGGTTAAAGGCATTATTAACAAGTTTGAAACCGGTGAGATCAGCGAAATACGATGAAAATAACCGGCTACCAGAGGCGCAGTGCCGATGGCTGCCGCTACAGATACCACTATCAGCGCCTTAAAGTACTTAAATGTTTTCTTTTTTATGGATCGCTGTTCGGTTTCGCTACTTTGATCCGTCCGGCCGATTTGATCAACCTCCGGATCTTCGTCTTGATCAATAAACCGCCTGGACAGAAGCAAAATGGACAGAACTGCAACAAAGGTGAGCTGAAAGGATATATCAAAAACAGCCGCCGGCTGCCACAAAAGCACGGCAAACGCGGCCAGCGCCAATGCGGAAGGCCAGTGCCTGCTTCTGCCCAGCAGCGCCGCCGTGATAAAACTCAGGATCATAACCAGTGAGCGAATAGTGGGAATACGTGCCCCGGATATTAATGTATAGAAGAAAAGCGGAGGCAGTGAAAGAAGAAGGGCCAGGCCGGTGGCTGTGACACGCTGGCTGAGCCGCAAGTAGAGAGAGGCTGGAAGTCTGCGGATAAGCAGACTAAAGACAAGGAAAAGCGACGCGGAAAGAAGAGTAAGGTGTGTGCCGGATACCGCAAGAATATGTGCCGTGCCGGACCTGTTGAATGCGTCCCTTAGATCCTGATCAATATCCGAATACCCAAGAATCACCGCCTTCAGGAAGGAGGCCACGTCAGGAGTAAAGTCCTCTTCCATTTGGCCGGCAAGAGTGCCGCGTAAGGCAAAAAAAGCGCCCCACAAAGATTTTCCCTCTTCCAGAACAAAGACATCCTTGGACCATACCCGATAGAAAATTCCCTGCCGGCGAAGCCTGTCCCCGTAATTCGTAAGACCCGGATTCAGAAATCCTCTGGGCTCTTTAAGCTTTCCATCCAGCCTTACCAGGTCGCCGTAACGAACCGGCGAACCCTTTTCAGTGGTTACGCGAACCCGGCCGAAGTCAGGGGTATGGATAATAAAGCGTACCCGGTCACTGCGAATGTCCGGAACGGAAACTACTTCGCCCTCAAGCGTAGTCACTTTTTCAGGCGGTGTGGATAGCGGCGGGTGAGGCCGGCGCAAGTATGTGTATAAAAACCCGGCAAGAAAGATAATTAAAACAATTCCAAAAGCTCGAAAAAAACGATAACTAAACCAGGAAGGAAACCCGTTGCGAAGAAAAAAAAGCAGAACAATGCCGGAGAGCAGGCCTGGAATGATACGCAGGTAAGGAAACAGATGAAACGAGATAATACCGCCAAGAAAGGCGACCAGGGCCAACGGAAGCGGAGCTTTCACAATTAAGAGGGTGCAGTTGTCAGTGTGCAGGAAAAGCTATAAATTATTTGATCGGTCCTATCGGTCTGAGCAGTCTGATCGGTCCTATCCATATTCCTCTACCCTGACAACTGCACCCTGTGAACGGTTAACTTACCAGCTGCGGCTATTCCATACAGCCTTTTCTATAACCCCGGCCACTTCGTCAGCCACGGTTTTTATCTGGTTTGAGTCCTCGCCCTCCACCATCACCCTCACCTTTGGCTCGGTGCCCGAGGGCCGCACGAGTATTCGTCCATCCTTGAGGCTTTTCTCCGCATTACTGATCGCCGCCTGTATTTCCGGAAAATCATCCAGGGGACGCTGCATTGGAACTTTGACATTGATCAAAAGCTGGGGATAAAGCTCTATCGGGGCCACAAGCTCGGAGAGCGAATAACCGGTGTTTTTAATAATCGACATAACCTTCAAAGCTGTGACAGGACCATCGCCTGTGGTGTTATCGTCCATAAAAATAACATGCCCCGACTGCTCGCCGCCCAGGTTATAGCCGCCCTCGATCATTTTTTCAGACACGTAACGGTCGCCCACCTTGGTACGAATCATATTTATAGCGTTTTTTCCAAGATACCGGTCCAGTCCGATGTTACTCATAACCGTGGTTACCAAAGTATCCCTGTTAAGCCGCCCGGCTGCCTTCAAACTGGTTGCGCATAGACCCATAATCTGATCGCCATCTACCGCTTTTCCTTTTTCGTCACAAAATAAAGTACGGTCGGCATCGCCGTCATGCGCTATTCCAAGATGCGCATCGTGCTCAGCAACAGCTTTTGAGAGCTGATCTATATGAAGGCTTCCGCACTCAAGGTTTATATTTGTTCCGTCCGGATCATCATTGATTGATATCACCTCAGCTCCAAGCTCCCTAAGCGCTACTGGTGTAACTTTATAGGCTGCGCCGTTTGCCGAATCGACCACTACTTTCATTCCTTCAAAATCCATACCCTTTGGAATCGTGGATTTTATAAGCTCAATGTACCTTCCAGTAGCTTCCTCGATCCGCCTTGCCCTGCCTATCTGGTCTCCTGTTGGCCGAACTGTGTCGTGCCTGTCCTTTAGAAGCACATCCTCTATTTTAAGCTCCACATCGTCTGGAAGTTTAAATCCGTCGTGGGAAAAAAACTTAATTCCATTATCATCGTAAGGGTTGTGGGAGGCGGAAATCACAATTCCGGCATCACACCGCATGCTTCTTGTAAGAAAAGCGATCCCCGGAGTAGGCACCGGGCCCACAAGAATTACATTCATTCCCATAGAGCATATTCCTGCTGTGAGAGCGCTCTCCAGCATATAGCCGGAAAGCCTGGTATCTTTTCCTATCAGAATTAGGTTGCTTCTACCTTCCTTCTTTAGCACATAAGCCGCTGAACGGCCCAGCCTTAGTGCCATTTCAGCAGTTATAGGGTAATGGTTAACCTTGCCCCTTATGCCGTCTGTCCCGAAAAGTTTTCTCATCTTAAAACTCACTCCTCTTTATGCCGAAGCTTGACGGTAAGCATTACTGTGTCAGAATCTATACGGTAACCCATACCATTCATATCCAGTTTTGCCTTGAATTTCGTGTCTCTGGAGATACCTTCTATATCCACAAGTTCCGTAAACACCTCTTTTTCATCTTCAAGAAAACGCTTAACCCCCTCGGCAATAATCGTCTCTGGAATAATATCCACGCTATCAACCACAAACCCGTTAGCCGGCCGGCCGGCCAGATTAGGAACCACACGAAGTTCCTTTGTTATTATCTCTTCAAGAAGAACTCTGATTACCGTTGGTGAAATTTTAACCGCTGAAACATGATGCGGAAGTCTCAGGTTGCTGAAGTTAAGAGGGTAAAACGATTCCCCGGCTTTTGAGTGGGAAAGGTCCAGGGCTACGGTCACCATCTCCGGCACAACGCCCCTGATAACACGCTCCCTGCCGGTAAGTAAAACAGTAGCGGTTTTGCTGCTTTCCCACAAAAGTTCATAGCTGGCCGGTATTCCTTCAAATTTTATGGGAACCTCCACCGCCACCTCTGAAGAACCGGTAAAGTTCACCAGGTACCAGAGAAAACCTGCAAGAAGCACGGAAATAACTTTTAAACCCAAGTTCTCTGTAATCCATTGCTTCTTTAATCCCGAAGGTTTTGTCTTTATCTGTTTTTCCAGCATCATTTCTTGGCAAACAGGGCGTTTAGCAGTTCACGAAGATCGTCCATCTCCAGATTCTTTTGTAAGCCTCCATCCATGGCAACAGAGATCTCGCCGGTTTCTTCAGAAATCACTATGCCGACAGCATCTGTTTCATCGGTCAGACCCACACCGGCCCTATGGCGGGTTCCCAGGGTTTTACTCAGTTTTGTGGTAAGCGGAAGCGGAAGAAAACAGCCTGCGGCAACAATACGGTTGCCGCGTATTATCACAGCACCGTCATGTATAGGGGATGTCGGATGAAAAATGCTTAAAAGAAGCTCACGGCTGACCTTGGCATCCATGGGTGTTCCAACCTCTATCAGGTCGGATAGGCTGATCTCTCGCTCGATTATCATCAGGGCTCCTATTCCCCTTTTTGAAAGTGCGACCGAAGCTCTTACCAATTCCTCCAGAGACTTAAAACCTGCCAAACGAGAAACAGCAGGAAACAGCCTGGAACCTCCCATCTGGGCAAGAGCCCTCCTGATCTCAGGCTGAAACAGTATAATGACGGCAAGCACTATCTGCGCCCAGAAACTCTGGATCAGCCAATCAAGTGTGTAGAGATTCAGGCGGCTTGAAAGAAGAGAAGCGGCAAGAAGCAGAATAAGTCCCAACAGCATCTGGGCAGCTCTGGTTCCCTTTACAAGCAGAAGCAAGCGGTAGAGAATCAGCGATACCAGAAATATATCGAGAAAATCCCAGGGACGTATTAGTTGGATAAAGTCAGACAAGGATATTTACGTCCTTATAGCTCAGATATTTTACTTAGTTATTTTTGCCGACAATGGCATCAGCAACACCGGCAACCCTGGCCATGGCCTGCACATCATGTACACGCACCATATCAGCGCCATTTGCAATACCTATAGCAACAGAAGCTGCTGTGCCTTCAACACGTTCATTTACAGGCAAATCCAAAATTTTTCCTATAAAAGCCTTCCTGGATGTACCAAGAACAACCGGTTGTCCGAAAGTTTTTTTAAAGCTCTCAAGGTTGCGGATAATCTCAAGGTTCTGCTTGAGTGTTTTTCCAAAGCCTATACCTGGATCTATCAATATATGGCTCTCATCTACGCCTGCGCTAAGAGCGGTCTCTATACCCTCGGCGATATATTCCTTGATTTCACCAAGTAGAGAATCATACCTGGTCGACTGCTGCATGGTTTTAGGGTTGCCCCTGATATGCATTACGATCACCGGAACACCGTTATAAGCTGCAACCCTGGCCATGTCAGGATCGAAATGAAGCCCGCTTATGTCATTGATCAGCGAGGCTCCCGCCTGTATTGCCGCCTCGGCAACAACCGCCTTGGTGGTATCGATTGATACGGGCAGTCCAGGGCCTTTATCTCCAGCAACCGCTTCTATTACAGGAATTACCCTGCTGATCTCCTCGTCCGCAGAGACCGGATCGGAACCCGGACGAGTGGATTCTCCACCAATATCCAGAATGTCGGCTCCTTGCCGAGCCAATAACCCGGCATGCCGGGCAGCGTCACTGCACTCTATAAAGCGTCCTCCGTCCGAGAACGAGTCAGGAGTAACATTCAGGATGCCCATTATATGGGTCCTGCGGGAAAAATCGAACTCGTAATCGTGCCAGCTAAGCTTCACACAACGCCTTATCCCTCACCCCTCACCCCTTCAATGCCGAGTGCTTTCTTTATGTCGTCAAGATCAACCGTCTCTTTTTCCAAAAGAAGAGCGCCCAACGCCTCCAGGTTGTCACGGTTATCAGAAAGAAGTTTTTTACTTTTGCCGTAGGCATCTTTTACTATCTTTTTTATCTCCCGGTCTATCTCCCTGGCCGTCTCTTCGCTGAAATCAGTATGCTGACCAATCTCCCGGCCGAGAAAAATATGCTCTTCCTTCTTGCCAAAGGTGAGTGGTCCGATCGTATCGCTCATGCCCCACTCAGTAACCATTTTCCTGGCGATATTCGTGGCACGTTCTATATCATTGCCGGCGCCTGTGGTAATGTGTCCAAGGGCAAGCTCTTCAGCGACCCGACCCCCCATAAGCACCATCAAGGCCTTCTCAAGGTAGGCTTTTTCATGGGTGTACTTATCGTCCTCAGGCAACTGCTGTGTTACCCCCAGGGCACGTCCTCTCGGAATAATACTGACTTTGTGAATAGGATCCGTTCCGGGAGTAAGTACGGCTACAAGCGCATGTCCCGCCTCATGGTAGGCGGTGTTTTTCTTCTCCTCGTCACTGATGATCATGCTTTTTCTCTCGCTGCCCATCATTACCTTGTCTTTGGCAGCTTCCAGGTCTGAGCTCTCCACCTTTTCCTTGGCCTGGCGTGCAGCCAGAAGAGCGGCCTCATTCACTAAATTTGCAAGGTCGGCACCGGAAAACCCCGGTGTGCCCCTTGCTATTAATTCAAGATCCACAGACTCATCCATCTGTATCTTTTTGGCATGAACCTTCAAAATTTCATCCCTGCCCTTCACATCCGGCAGAGGCACCACTACCTGGCGGTCAAATCTTCCAGGGCGCAAAAGCGCGGGATCGAGAACATCCGGCCTGTTGGTGGCCGCTAGAATAATTACTCCCTCTGTGCCCTCGAAGCCGTCCATTTCGACAAGCAACTGGTTAAGAGTTTGTTCGCGCTCATCATGTCCACCGCCCAGGCCGGCGCCTCTGTGCCTTCCAACAGCATCTATCTCGTCGATAAACATTATGCAGGGAGCGTTCTTTTTTCCCTGCTCAAAAAGATCGCGTACCCTGGAAGCCCCTACACCGACAAACATCTCTACAAAATCCGAGCCGGACATAGAGAAGAATGGAACCTCGGCCTCACCAGCTATCGCCTTGGCAAGAAGGGTTTTGCCGGTGCCTGGCGAACCTACAAGAAGCACACCCCTGGGAATCTTTCCGCCTAATTTGGAAAACTTGGCAGGATCTTTAAGAAACGCGATTATCTCCTGGACGTCGGCTTTAGCCTCTTCTACTCCCGCAACATCGGCAAAGGTGACCTTTACGGTTTTTTCAGCAACCAGTTTGGCTTTGCTCTTACCAAAAGACATTGCCTTGCTTCCGCCAGCCTGCATCTGACGCATGAAGAATATCCAGATGCCTGCCAAAAAAAGAATCGGGCCCCACGTGAAAAAGAAGTTCACGTACCACGGGCTCTCTTCCGGAGGCTTCGAAAGAATTCTTACATTCTGCTTTTTAAGGGTGGCAGGCAGATCTGTATCCATTGCCCATAAATAGGTCTTGAACTTCGTGCCGTCGTTCATTCGGCCGGAGAGGCTCTCCTCTTTTATAACCACCTCTGAAACCTCGCCAGCCTCAACCCTGCCCAGAAACTCGCTATAGGATATTTCGTTATCAACCTTTTTAGGGCCGCTGACAACGTTAAACATTATAATCATGAGGCCAAAAATAAGCAGCCAGATGATTACATTTTTGTAGGTGTTCAAATAACTACCTCCACTGGTATTTAACCGCATGTAAAACCTTATAAAAGTACCATATATCATAAGTATTTGACAATGATGTGGAATATACGATAATTTGTAACAGCTGAAGGTGAATAGACTTAAGGTTGCTGGAACCAAATATTCTAAAAAACCGGTAAGTTTCCTTAAACGGTTCCATCTCAGGCGCCTTTGTTCCAAGTTCGTAACTTAAAACAGGGGTGTATTGCAGTACACCAACAGAAAGAAAAACCGCCATGTCAGGACACTCAAAATGGGCAACAACAAAACACAAAAAGGCCGCGGCTGATGCGAAACGCGGCAAAGTGTTTACCAAGATCGCCAAAGAGCTCACCATAGCCGCCAAGCTTGGCGGCGGTGATCCGGCAGGTAACCCGCGCCTGCGCCTTGCTATGGAGAAGGCCAGGTCTGTCAACATGCCCTCCGACAATATCAAGCGGGCCGTGCAGAAAGGCACAGGAGAACTTCCGGGTGTTTCGTATGAAGAGATTTCCTACGAAGGATACGGGCCGGGCGGCGTGGCACTTATGATCGATACACTTACTGATAATAAAAACCGGTCGGTTGCCGAAATCAGGTTTATCCTTTCTAAAAACGGGGGAAACCTGGGTGAAACCGGCTGCGTAGCCTGGATATTTGAAAGCAAAGGCTACTTGCTGGTGGATAAGAACAAGATCGACGAAGATACTTTGATGAGCATTGCCTTGGATGCCGGCGCTGAAGATATGAAAAATGAAGAGGGTGAGGATAACTTTGAGATTATCACTGATCCATCCGACTTCGAAGCAGTTAAAGAGGCGATCGAGAAAGCATCAATAGAGCTTGTATCAGCCGAAATTACCAAGCTTCCAAAAAATGAGATTGAACTGACAAGTGAGAAGGAGGCGGCCCAGATGATCCGTCTAATGGAGCTGTTGGAAGATCATGACGATATTCAAAATGTTTACGCTAACTTCAATATACCCGATGATCTTATGGCCAAGTGTCTTGGGTAAAAAAGCAGCACCAGTTTCAAAATAATGCTGGTCCTCGGAATCGATCCCGGAAGCATCTACTGTGGTTACGGCTGCATCGAGACCGACGGCAAACGGATAGTACATGTGACCTCCGGACGGATTTCACTTTCCAGGTCTGATCCACTTGCGGTTCGTCTTAAAAATCTCTATAGTGCACTTAACGATGTTATTGCCCAGTATTCGCCTGATGTTTCGGCGGTAGAGCAGGTTTTTTTTGCAAAAAGTGTAAAAAGCGCCCTAAGTCTCGGCCAGGCCCGGGGGGTAACCCTTGCAGCCATTGCAGCCACCGGAATACCGGTTTATGAGTATTCAGCGCTGGAAGTAAAAAAAACTGTGGTTGGATACGGACGGGCTGAGAAGGCGCAAGTGCAGAAAATGGTAACAGTGCTCCTTGGCTTAAAACACAAACCCGGCCAGGACGACGCCGACGCACTTGCAGTGGCAATATGCCATGCTCACAGCAGGAAAGGGCTGAAAAAAGTGAAGGGTGAAGAGTGAAAAATTCAATTTTAACTCCCTGAGGCTATAATAATGATCGCGCTTTTAAGAGGCATCCTTGTATTAAAGTCCCCGGATCGTGTTGTGGTCGAGGCCGGGGGCGTCGGCTACCTGGTACTCATTCCTCTTTCGACGTTTGAAAAACTGCCGGATACAGGTGTTGAAGTCCTGCTTCACACTCACCTGCATGTCAGAGAAGATCTGCTTCAATTGTTTGGATTTATCTCTCCTGAGGAAAAATATTTTTTTACGACTCTTACTGCCGTATCAGGAGTAGGTCCCAAGCTTGGCCTTTCAATACTCTCGGGTGCCAAAGTGGTCGATTTAAGAAAAGCGATCGAATCCGAAGATGTAACATTTCTCTCCCGCATACCCGGCCTTGGGAAAAAAACAGCGACAAAACTAATATTTGAACTCCGCGGAAAACTTCCTGAACGTCAGGATGAATCCGTTCCCGAAGAGACTTCCAGTGTCTTTGATGACGCGCTTTCAGCCCTTATGAACCTGGGCTATAAGAAGGCCGAAACCGAAGCGGCGCTCCGCAGGGTCATGCCTGAAGCTTCAAACCATTCTCTTGAAGTCACAATAACCAAGGCATTAAAAACTCTCTCCTCTTCCCGCAATTAGTAAGTGATCGACAAGCATACCCTTGAAATTCTAGAGTATCCGAAACTTCTTGAAAGAATCGCCCGGTCAGCCGCCAGTGATCCGGGCAAAGAAGAAGTCCTCTTGCTCCGGCCGCTTGGCTCACTGCATGAGATCGAAAAACGTCGAGACCTGATAAGCCAAATCCGCAGACTTACAGAAACAGAAGCCCCCTTGGTTCTTGATTATTTTTATGATCTTAGACCTCTCTTTTCACAACTTCGACCCATGAATGCGGTTTTAAAACCACTTGAGTTGCGAAGTCTAATTCCCCTGCTCTCAAACGCCGAGACAGTGGTTCGAACCCTTGAGGGAAGAACCGACTGTCAGGAGCTGAGGGAATTCGTGTCTGAAATCGCGGTTCACCCGGAAATGAGAAAGTCCATAGAACGCTCAATCGATCCCGGGGGCAGGATACTGGATACGGCTTCCAACGAACTGGCATCGATCCGCAGAAAGATCAAAACATCCGAGAGCCGCCTCAGAAAAAAACTCCAGGAGATGATGAAGCGGCCGGAGATAGGGAAGTTTATACAGGAGGATTTTGTCACCAGCCGTGGCGGACGATGGGTGATTCCGTTTAAGCGTGATGCTCAGGGCCAGGTGCCGGGGCTTGTGCATGATCTATCTAACTCCGGTGAGACGGTATTTATGGAACCGCTTGAAACCCTCTGGCTTGGGAACGAACTTGGAGCCTTAGCCGCAGCCGAGCGGGCTGAGGAAGCACGGATTATTACGGACCTGTGCCGCAGGTGCAGGGAGGTTTTGCCTGAAATAGAGCTGTCTTTTCAAATACTTGTACGCCTTGATGCCTTAACGGCTATATCCGCTTATGCTGACAGGCTCAAGATGACGCCGCCACGGATCTCGGAAGGCTTGGCTCTGAAGATCACTGGGGGCCGGCACCCGCTTTTATGGACACTGATGATCGAAGAAGGCCTGGAAGAGGGGCCTGTGCCTCTTGAAATTTCTCTAAATGGAAATGATACGCGGGCGGTCGTGATAACCGGGCCGAACACAGGAGGTAAGACGGTAGCCCTTAAAACTGCGGGGCTTCTCTGTCTTATGGCGATGTCCGGTATGCATGTACCGGCCGAAGATGGCTCCGGCTTTCCATTTCTTGAAACAATAGCTGCAGATATAGGAGACGAACAATCAATCGAGCAGAGCCTTTCGACTTTTTCCGGTCATATGACCAGGATTTCAAAACTCCTTTCACAGTCTGGTCCAAACAGCTTGATTCTTATGGACGAGCTCGGCGGCGGCACTGATCCGGAAGAAGGAGGACCGCTCGCCTGCTCCATACTTAAGGCTGCGGTGGACAAGGGAGGGCTGGTGCTGGTATCAACACATCTGGGAGCAGTAAAAAACTTTGTCCATTCCATGCCGCATATGATCAATGCGGCCGCCAAGTTCGATTACGAAACCCTTACCCCCACTTACCAGCTCGAAATCGGCATTCCGGGTAGTTCCCATGCCATCGAAATTGCGGCTCGTTACGGAATTCCGGAAGATGTGGTAAATGAAGCCAAGCGTATGATGCCGGAAGGGGCCGGAGATATTCAGGCGCTTGTTTCCGAGCTTGAAGGACTGCGTGAAACGGCAAACCGGAAGCTGGCCGGGGCCGAAGAAAGTTTAAAGTATGCGGACAAAATAAAAGAGGACCTGAAAAAACAGGCTGAAGAGATTAAAAAAAGACAAAAATCAACGCTTCACAAAGCAACCGTGGAGGCTTTAAATATTGTACGAAACTCAAGGGTAGAAATGGATCGGCTTCTTAAAGAGATCCGCTCATTGAAAACCGGCACTGCCGAGGCAGGCATAGCCAAAGATACGATAAGCATTGCCAGGGCTGCTGCTGCGGCCATGGATGATCGGATCTCTAGGCTTAAGGCCAGAGAGGAAGAACTTTCACAAGAAGATTTCCGGCCGGTTCCACCTGCGGATATTCGGGTAGGAGAGCGCTATTTTGTTAAGTCACTTGGTTGTGATGCTCTTCTTATTAAGTTAAATAGAAAAACCGGCCGCTGCCGTGTTTCGGCAGGCCAGGTGGAGGTGGAGGTGGACATCAGTGCACTGGGAGTTCTTGAGGATTCCACCGCAAAGGCCGGGCCGGAGCCCGCCGCCGGGGTGCGCTTTGAAGGCGAAATACCGGAGGAGGCATCCCAGCAGATAAACCTCGTCGGCCAACGCGTGGAGCCGGCACTGGCAATGCTGGACAGGTTTATCGATCAGGCCGCCCTTGCAGGGCTTTCCGAATTACGCATAATTCATGGACTTGGCTCCGGAATTTTATGCAGAGCGGTCCGGGAGTTTCTGTCCGCTCACCCAATGCCGCTGACAATACGTCCGGGCAAACCCTCGGAAGGCGGCGGCGGAGTTACTGTTGTATTTATAGGTGAAAAGGAGGAGAGTAAAAAGCCTTTCAATGCTTCACTTTGAGCCTCTTACTCCGTCTTCCCACGGGATATAATTATTACCTCGTACTTTCCTTTATAACTTAAGGAATTATAAAGTTTTAAAATAAAGAGGGTGAGCGAAAAAATTATGATTTTAATTGAAATCCTTTTTCGATCATATGAAGCATAGATGAATGGATTACAGAAAACTCTTTACAACCATACTGTGCCAATATTGCTTCAGCCTGCTTTGCCCTGTTTCCTGACCGGCAATGTAAATAAATCTTTTTATTGTTTTGTCTTATATTCTTCAAAACATCAATTCCAACACCTTTTTTTAAGTCTGACAAAGGAAGGTGAATTGCACATTTAAAATGAGCTTTATCCCACTCATCTTTTTCTCTTATATCAACTAACTGGGCTTTGCCGTTTTGTATTTCATCTATTATTTCAGTACACCTATCTTTTTTATCATCAAACATATAGTCGTAGTTAATCATAGATCGTCCTCCTGTTTGTCGTTGCGTCTAAAATAAATTATATATTCGCCCCTTGAATATGTCTATCTCAGCCGGATAAAAACCTGGCTGTTTTTTGACTTTGATTTTAATTAAATGTTAAATTTTAGATCTTTTATGCTTTTAAAATAGTTTTAAAATAATTATATGAAAAATTATGAAAAATATAGATACCGATCCCCCCGGGGAAAATAAACGTTCCTTAAAACTTGCGATCACAGGCAAGGGTGGAGTAGGCAAAACAACGCTTGCATCTCTACTATGCTACCTGTACCGGCAAAGAGGGCGACGAGTGATCGCGGTGGACGGCGACCCTGACGCAAATCTGGCCGCTGCCTTGGGCATAGACGACGAGCAGGCATCGAAGATCCGTCCCATTGCTGAAATGGCGGACCTAATCGAAGAAAGGACCGGGGCCCGGCCCGGCAGCCAAGGCGGAATGTTCAAATTGAATCCTTCAGTGGATGATGTTCCGGATGAATACGGCTACCGGCATAATGACATAACCCTTTTAATAATGGGAAAATCTAAAGAGGCGGCCTCGGGCTGTTATTGCCCTGAGAATGTTTTTCTAAGAAGGCTGCTGCGGCACCTCATAGTGGAAACCAATGACGTAGTTATAGTTGATATGGAGGCCGGAATAGAACACCTTACCCGTGGTACAGCGGATTCCGTCGATGCTTTCATAGTAGTAGTGGAACCGGGTCGGCGAAGTCTTCAGACAGCCGCGACGGTATGGACACTTGCAAGCGGGCTTGGCGTTAAAAATGTTTTTATAGTAGCCAACAAGGTCCGTGGTGATGCCGATATCGAGTTTATACGTGGTTCGATAGGCGCAATGAACCTCATTGGCAGCATTACTTTTTCTCCGGAGATCATGGAAGCGGATATGCGTGGAGTGCCTCCGCACACAGCATCATCACGAGCTGAAAGAGAGGCCGCGGTTATTCTTCGTTCGATCGAAAAACTGGTGTGAACCGGATAACCAGGAACAAAGCGAAAACCCGCCAACTGGCGCTTGCAGAACGGGATGGGCTGGACACTGGTTCAAGGCAGGAAAAAGACCGGCTCATCACCAGAAAGTTTCTAGAACTGGCGGAGTATCAACAAGCTGAAACGGTTTTGCTTTATGTATCTTTCCGTTCGGA
The DNA here is from genome assembly GCA_027021335.1 of Nitrospirota bacterium. Classification (GTDB taxonomy): domain Bacteria; phylum Nitrospirota; class Thermodesulfovibrionia; order SZUA-242; family SZUA-242; genus JALUUO01. The sequence goes on along the minus strand of JALUUO010000079.1, from coordinate 15,719 downwards.
GGTAGGGACTTTTAACCTTATAGAGCATGCGCTTAAACAGGGGAAACAGGTGGCGGTGCCCAAGGTGTTCCGCGAAGCAAGAAGGCTCCGGCTCTACAGAATAACTTCTATGGATGAGCTTGTTGAAGGCTACCACGGGATTTACGAGCCTCCTGTCAATGCAGGCCGTGAGCTCGATACAGGCAGTATTGATGTTATTGCCGTACCTGGCGTCGCTTTTGATGCATCCGGCTGTAGGGTGGGTTACGGGGGTGGCTATTACGATAGATTGCTAAAAACAGTACCCTTAAAAACAACGCGTGTTGCGTTGGCATATAAAACGCAGATGATGGAAAGTGTTCCCATCGAGCCTCATGATCAGCGTGTAAATAAGATCGTGACAGAAAACGGAATAATTAAATGCCCATGGACTTAAAAAAGATCGAAAGCGGTGTCCGGTTGATGCTTGAAGGTATGGGCGAGAAAATCGACCGCCCTGGAATAAGGGGAACTCCGGAAAGAGTGGCTGCCATGTACGCCGAATTATTCTCCGGACTCTCCACTACCACTGAAGAGCTGCTGAAGCCTATCGAAGGCGAAAACCATGAAGAAATGGTGCTCTTAAAAGACATATACTTCTATTCCGTATGCGAGCACCATCTTCTGCCGTTTTTCGGTAAAGCGCATCTTGCTTACATACCCGACGAAGGGCGAATTGTGGGTATAGGAGACCTGGCCAAGGCCCTGGAAATACTTGCGAAACGGCCACAGGTGCAGGAAAGGCTGACATCACAGCTTGCCGACCTGATTATGAGCCGCCTAAGACCAAGAGGCGCCATGGTGATAATCGACGCTGAGCACCTCTGTTTAAGTATGCGCGGAATTAAAAAACCCGGAGCACGTACAGTTACTTCGGCTGTACGCGGTATCTTCCGCACAAAGGAATCCACACGCGAAGAGATGCTGGAATTAATTAAAAAAAGATACTGACATTGATTTTTAACTAAAATTTTTGATTTAAAACTTAACATTAATCAAATAGGAGGAAAAAATTAAATGGCTGCAGAGTTAATTGATGGAAAAAAGGTTTCTGCCGAGATAAGGGAGAAGCTTAAAGGTGAGATAGCGGATCTCAAATCCAAGGGGATTGAACCGTGCCTTTCCGTTGTTCTTGTTGGTGAAAACAAGGCATCGCAAAAGTACGTGGCGTCAAAAGAAAAAACATGCAATGCCTTAGGCATAAAAAGCATCGCGCACAAGATTCCCGATACCACCACTCAGGCCGAGTTAATTGCGGTGGTGGACAGGTTGAATGCAGATCCGGCGGTTCACGGCATCTTGGTTCAGCTTCCCCTGCCAAAGGGGCTGGATGAAAAAGAGGTGATGAACAGGATTTCCCCGTCCAAAGACGTAGACGGTTTCGGCCCTGACTCTCTTGGCAAACTCATGCTGGATGAGCCCGGGTTTCTTCCATGCACCCCACATGGAGCTATGAAGATGTTGGAAGCCTATAATATAGATCCCGGCGGTAAGCATGCCGTGGTTGTGGGAAGAAGTATTATTGTAGGAAAGCCGCTTGCTCTTCTTCTTTTACAAAAACATGCAACAGTCACCATATGTCACAGCCGCACGCCTAACCTCAAGGAGGAATGTCTTAAGGCTGATATTCTCTGCGTGGCCGTCGGCCGGGCCAAGATGATTACGGGCGACATGGTAAAAGAGGGGGCGGCCGTAATAGATGTAGGAATCAACGTAAACGAAGAGGGCAAAATCGTCGGAGATGTCGACTTTGATGCGGCCAAGGAAAGAGCGGCATATATAACGCCTGTTCCGGGCGGCGCCGGCCCTATGACAATAGCAATGCTAATGTACAACACCGTTATGTCGGCCAAGATGGCAAACAACCTGCCGGTTGATATGTAGCCTAGCAGTAACACTTTTCTAAGGAGAAGCGCTTATGATTATTTCGAAAAAAATAGATAGGAAAAAGCTGCTTGAGACAATCAAAGACTACAACAGTTTTTTCCTGGTAGGTTGCTCTGAGTGCGCCAGCCTTTGCGGCACCGGTGGTGAGCCGGAGCTTGAAGAGCTGAAAAAGGAGCTTGAAGCAGCCGGTAAAAAGGTTACGGGAACCTTTCGTGCCAAAACAGGATGCCAGGTGCTTGGAACAAAAGTGGAACTTAAACCCTTTAAAGATGAACTGGCTGATACCCAGGTTGTAATTGTAATGTCCTGCGGCGCCGGTACACAAGCCATGGTAGAGGCGTTTCCTGACAAACCGGTTTATCCGTCAAACGACTCGCTCTTTTTGGGTAACATGACCCGGTTTCAAATGTTTGACGAAAGGTGCTCGCTGTGCGGCGAATGCATACTCGAGCAGACCGGAGGCATATGTCCGGTTACCAACTGTCCTAAGGGACTTTTGAACGGTCCTTGCGGTGGCACCAGCAACGGAAATTGCGAGGTGAGTCCTGATATCAGGTGCGCGTGGGTACGAATTTACGACAGGCTCGAAAAAATCAACCGGCTTGATGATATGAAAAAGGTGATCAAGGCAAAAGATTGGTCAAAAAGCCAGAGCCCGCAAGTTCTTTCCGCAAGACCTAAGAAGGAGGGTAAGAAGACAAAGTGACATTCAAAGAAAATTTAGAATCCGGAAAGTTTATGGTCACTGCTGAGGTCGGTCCTCCAAAGGGGACCGATATCAAGGAGATGCTCCATCATATAGAAGTGTTGAAAGGAAAAATCGATGCGGCCAATGTAACTGATAACCAGTCTGCTGTAATGCGCATCTCGTCTCTGGCTGTTTGCCAAATAGTGAAAGAAAACGGGCTTGAGCCGATACTGCAGATGACCTGCAGGGACAGAAACCGTATCGGTCTTCAAGCGGATCTTCTGGGCGCAAGTGTGCTTGGCATTGAATCCGTCTTGTGTATGACCGGCGACCACGTATCAGCAGGTGACCACAAAGCGGCCAAGCCTGTATACGACATAGAGTCCGTACAGCTCCTTCAGGTAGTAGACGGCATGAACAACGGCAAAGATATGTCAGGCAACGACCTGCAAGGAAGCACAAATTTCTTCCAGGGCGCTGTTGTCACGCCAGAGGCAAACCCGCTTCAGCCGCAACTTATTAAATTTGGCAAAAAAGTGGAGGCAGGAGCCAGGTTTTTTCAAACCCAGGCAATATACGATATAGATAAGTTCAAAACCTTTATGGAGCACGCACGCCAGTATTCGACTAAAGTGCTTGCCGGTATCGTGGTACTTAAATCCGCAGGCATGGCGAAGTTCCTAAATAATTTTGTGCCCGGCATCACGGTGCCCGATGAGCTTATCGAGGAGCTTAAGGCTGCCGGTAAGGAAAAGGCTCTTGAGACCGGCCTAAACATTGCGGCACGCCATGTAAAGCAACTTCACGATGAGAAGATCTGCGACGGCGTACATATCATGGCTATCGGCATGGAAGACAAGGTGCCGACCATTATGGAGCGCGCAGGGTTGTTATAATATAAAACCGGAAGGGGGATAGACAGGGGTTGTGCAGATGTCATCCCCTCTCTGGTTGCTGCTCAAGTTCAGACATTTTGGGCAGCACAGTAAAGCCCTTACCCGATCCGATTTTATAGAACTGCTATGATAGAACAGTATTTTTTAGTGTTTTTGGGCGGCGGCATTGGAGCAGTTTCAAGGTATGGTCTTTCAGGCATGGTTCAACGCTTATCAGGAAGCATCTTCCCCATCGGCACAATGTCGGTAAATGTACTAGGCTCTCTTTTTATCGGCCTGACTATAAGCCTTTCCGACAGGTTTATGGTTATCACACCTAATATTAGAATTTTTCTCACCATAGGTATACTTGGAGGATTTACCACCTTCTCCACCTTTAGTTACGAAACTATCGCTCTTATGCACGGCGGAGAAATTATTACGGCAGGCATAAACGTCTTTGTCACGGTTTTATGTTGCCTGGCCGGCGCCTGGGCCGGAATTATGTTAGGTAAAATTATATAGGTACTTATTAAATGGAGATATAACATGAAAATTTCCGGTGTTGGAAAATTATTAAGAATTTTTATCGGCGAAAACGATAAGACGGATGGCAAGCCTCTTTATGAAGATATTGTTCTTAAGGCTAGGCAGAAAGAACTGGCCGGCGCGACTGTGATTAAAGGAGTGGCCGGTTTCGGCGCTTCAAGCAGGATGCATACGGCAAAAATTCTAAGGCTTTCTGAAGATCTGCCGGTAGTCATCGAAATAATCGACACAGAAGAAAAGCTGCGGGATTTTATACCTGTTGTGGATAAGCTGTTTGAAAAAGCAGGCTGTGGAGGACTACTTACCCTGGAACTTGCAGAAGTTGTGAAGTACAGCCCCAAGGGTTCTGTTTCTAAGTAATTCCTTTTTGCCATGAAATGTAACATGGTTGTACCTTGATGTATTTGCCTTCAATCAATTTCAAAAAGCTTGATTGCTTTGTGTCGACAGAAATGGGAACTCTCCAGTGCCTTGCCAACACGATCGTCACCTATCAAAGAAGATTCTCCTGAACTCAAACCCAGCGTTTCCTCATACAAAAGTTTAAGCCAATCCGCAATCTCATACATCGGTAGTGGTGTTGTCAGTACATTATGAATCATTACAGAAAGTTTTTTCTGTGCTAAGGGCTTATCCTGCTTAACATAAGAACCTATGATCTCTCATTGATTTGTAACCTATCCATAAAGAGTTGAATAATAGGATGAGCCCCTATTACATATTTCTTGTGTACAGCATCTGTTCTTATTTCGTCCGTGTGAACTTATTGAAGGAAGCCTTAGAGATTCGTTGGTTCGACGTGGTAGAGCCGGCTGCAGCTGTGAAACATGGCCTGTTCGTCCCGTAACAAGACTTTTGCGGTGGGAAAATGGCAAATTGAAAAATAAGATCGTCAGGGTTGCTGACAGAGAACTGGTTCGAAAACTATCCGATAATTATAAAAAACAGAAGCGAGCAATTAGTGAACTCACAAAACTAAACAAACAGGAAAAAGAAATCATACAATCTGTGGTAAAATCAAAAATTGATTGTGAAATACGAGCAATTAAAGACGAACTCTAAAATCATAACCTATTGAAATTTAAAGAAAATAAATTCAGAGTTGACTGCCTTGGACTAGCGGAATATAAGTTACAGGATGTGAAAATTCATATGAATTATAGAAAACTCGGAAATACCGATATTAAAGTTTCAGAAATTGGTTTTGGTGCCTGGGGAATTGGTGGTGTAACAAAAGATGCAAAAGCATATGGGCCAACCAATGATAATGTATCAAGGGAGGCTCTTCTTGCTGCCTATGAATTAGGAATCACATTTTATGATACAGCGGCGCTATATGGATATGGGCATAGTGAAGAATTAATAGGGTCAACATTAAAAAATGTACGGGATAACATTATAATTGCATCAAAAGTAGGGTTCGTAAGTTTTAATGGGGATCAGAATTTTACTGAAAAATATATTAGAAAATCCTTGGAACAGAGCCTTCGCAGACTACATACGGATTATATTGATTTGTATCAACTCCATGACCCGCCAATTGAATTATTAAAACAAAATAGTGGCATAGTTAAAACCTTAGATATTTTAAAGCAAGAAGGTAAAATACGCACTGCTGGAATATCAGTCCGCTCCCCTAGAGATGGTTTGTTGGCTGCCGACCTGTTTGGTGTTGATGCCATACAGGTCAATTTTAATCTACTAGACCAACGGATTTTGGAAAACGGTTTAATTCGTAAGTGCAAGGCCAATGGAGTCGGTATAGTTGTGAGAACTCCTTTATGTTTTGGGTTTTTAACTGGAAAATACAAAGCCGAAGATAAATATAACAAAAATGATCACAGAAGCAGGTGGAATAAAAAGCAGATAGAGTTATGGAGCAATGCATATAAACTATTTGCTTCAGAAACAGATAAAAAAAGAAAAATGACAGAAGCACAAATAGCGATATGCTTTTGTTTATCGCATGAGGAAGTTTCGACCGTTATACCAGGCATGTTAACAAAAGATCATGTTAAAGAAAATGCAGAAAGTAGTCGATATAGTTCGTATGATGAGATTACATTAAGAAAGTTTTATAGTATTTATCGAAAAAATAATTTTATCGTTTGATTGTTTTATCTTCAAGCTAATAAGCTTTTTGAATTATGTATCTATAATTTCTTAATGAAAAAACGTGTTGATGATAGGAGGTTATGGCCTATAAAGCATGAGTTAAACTCTTTGAATTCTTTCAAGTAGAATTCACGTAATAAGTTAAGCGTTTTTTATTTAAAAAACTATTTTAAAACATCACCTAAAAGCTATAGACGAGTATATTGTTAAAACTTATGGACTTTTTATAGAATCTGATTCTTATTGACTCATGATGTAGTGTATGCTAACATGGCTTTTATAAATGTAAAAAAATGCATTATGGCCGTTTTGATGAGTGATGGAATCACGGTGACATTTAAAGGAGAAAACAGATGAAATCTATCTTGCTTATTAACCCGCAAAATTCCGACAAAATAAGATCTCCCGGATATTTTTTACTGCCGCTTTCATTGCTGTATTTGTCCGGGACTTCAAGGTTAGTTGCGGAAACGCATATACTTGACTTGAATGTTGCCAAAAATAATTTCTTTAAATCTGGGCAAGCTGGAAATTTTTCCTATATTGAAAAGGTAGAGAAAGAAGTGGAAAAGCTCAAGCCCGATTTTGTCGGCGTTACCTGCCTGTTTTCAGAACAATTTGAGATGGTATTGAAGATTACTGATGCCATAAAGAGGGCAAACCCTCCATCTGTTACAATTCTTGGCGGAATGCATCCGACCATATTCTATGAAGACATATTAAATCACTGTCCTAATGTTGACGCGGTTGTAATCGGCGAGGGAGAAAAGACGCTGGCAAAGCTTCTTACGCTAGACATTAACAGATGGAAGAGTATTGATGGCCTTGCTTTCAGAAACGGCCAAGGGCAAATATTTGTAAACCCAAAGGCATCATTTATCAACGACCTAGATGCTCTTCCTCCTCCAGCATATGATCTATTTGATTTTGACGATTATGAACTTGACTCCAGCGGTTGGTATAACCCTAAAAATCTCAATATTGGTACGTCTGCACCAATATTAACCAGTAGAAGCTGTCCTTTTAGGTGCAGTTTCTGTGCTATGAATCTTGTTATGGGCACGCGTTTTCGAACCCGGAGTGCTGAAGAGGTATTTAAGGAAATTGAGTATCTGTACAAAGAGCACAACGTACGATACTTCAACATAATGGATGATAATTTCACTCTCGACAAAAAAAGAGTCAAGCAGATATGTAAGTACATAATAGATGCCAACTTGGATCTTTCTTTTGATATGCCCAATGGGATCATGACAACGACCCTTGATGACGATGTAATTGATGCTCTGGCTGAAGCAGGTTTCGCCTACTGTTTTCTGGCAATTGAAAGTGGATCAGACTTCATTAGAAACAAGGTTATGCATAAGCAGTTATCATTGGATACAATTTTCCGTGTCATAGAATCGTTCAGAAGGCATCCTCAGATCCATCTGGCCGCTTTCTTTTTAATGGGAATGCCGGAGGAGACAAGAGAGACACTGGAAGAAACATATAGTCTGATAGAAAAACTTGACTTGGACTCCTTTAAAATGTCAGTAGCAACACCTTTTCCTGGAACAAAACTTTTTGATCAATGCCTCCGTGATAACCTGTTCTTAGTAGATAAAGCCACATTAAATTCTTTATGGTGTAACACTGATTGGTATCAGCGTATTCTTAATGTTAACCCTCCGTTCTTCCTCAAACCCTACAAAATGGATATAGCGGAATTAGAAGACTATGCGAATAAATTTGAAGCCCAGAGACATCAGAAACATCTGCTTACCTGCAAAAACGGCAGGCAGACACTGAGTGTAACCCAGGCCATCGCCGACTACAGGTTGAAAAACTCTGCTGCGGAGTAATTATGGACCTAACTTTTCTGAAAAGCAGGAAGGTCTTAATAACTGGTGGGAGTGGTTTTATTGGGCGAAACTTTGTTGAAACACTGTTGAATACCGGTGTGCATGTAAGAACCACACTCCACAATCAACCCTCTCCGTTTCTGCCGAATGTTGTTGATCTAGTACAAGCTGACCTTACCATGCCGGAAGATTGCGCAAGGGTTTGCAAAGGGATGGATTATGTGATTCATGCTGCTGGAAGTGTTGCCAATGCAGGAAATATTCGTTCAAACCTGCTTTCGCCAATAGTGGAGAACCTGGTTATGTCCTCCAGATTGCTGGAAGCGGCTTCTATGCATTGTGAAAAGATCCTCATTTTTTCAAGCAGTACAGCAGGATACCCCCCCTTCGACCATCCGGTCCAAGAGGAAGATATGTGGAAAGCTCCTCCAGCGCCTGTGTACTTCGGCTATGGCTGGATGCGACGTTATTTTGAATTGCTGGGAGATTACGTTAGCAGAACCTCCCCTTTACAGGTAATGATCTGTCGTCCAACTGCTATATATGGGCAACATGATAATTCTGATCACGTTATTCCTTCGCTCATTCGTCGCGTGTTATCCGGCGAAAGCCCTCTCGTAGTATGGGGATCAGGAAACGAACAACGAGATTTTCTTCATATTTCCGATATGATTCGTGGATGTTTGCTCCTTTTAAGCAAAGGTTCTGCCTCGGATCCAGTTAATATAGGGTATGGAAAAACTGCTACTATTGCTGATGTTGCCAGAATAATTATGAGAGCTGCCGGACGCTCAGAAACAGACGTTGTTTTCGATGATTCCAAGCCAACAACTATTCCTGTAAGGGCGGTTGATTGTTCTAAAGCAGAGGAAACGCTTGGATTCAGACCGGAGATTTCTCTTGAAGAAGGGCTGTATGATCTGGTCGATTGGTTTAAGACGTGTCAAGAAGAGGGGCATACCTATAACAGGTAGTCACAACCGTGGGAACACTGTGGCAATATCGATTCAGGAGGAAATAAATGCACGCCATTAACAGCAGGTCCGATGGCTCAATGGTTTTATCTGAAATCGAATATTTATGTGGCTGTAAGGTTTGTATATGTTAAAGGAATCAATAAACTTTAAGGAATGTATAATTGTTAATCCTGAAAAGGACAATGTAGCTGTAAGTAAAAAGGATTTTAAGGCTGGTACGGCAATTAGTTGGAAAAAGGAAACAGTGCTATTAAAGTGTGGAATAAAAAAGGGACAACGATTCGCAATTAAAAACATACCAGAAGGTGAGCCAATTGTCCAGTACGGATATACTTTTGGTATTTCTAAAGGCATTGAAAGTGGTGATATCATCCATCCTAATAAAGTCAGAGATATATATACCTATCTAAACTATGAAATAGAATCCAGTCCACCCAAAACCTTATATGAAAAGACATATCGTACAAAAACCTTCAAAGGATTTAAGAGGGAAGGTGGTAAAATAGGAACGCGAAATTACTATCTTATTGTCCCCACTTCTCAATGCGCTAGTGAGACCGCTCTCCAGATATCTAGAGCTGCTAATGAACGTTATTTGGAACAAGGTAAATATAAAAATATCGATGGTATTGCAACAATTCCAAATACTGAAGGGTGTGGTTGCGCAAGTAATATTCAGATAGACCGTTTCCTGCTAGTCTTGATGAATTTTGTAAACCACCCTAACATCGGCGGCACACTTATAGTAGATTTGGGATGTGAGCAAACTAATTACGACGTCTTAAACGCTTGTATAGAAAAAATAAATATTTCGCCTTCAAAAACTGTTGATTGGGTCACAATCCAGCAGGAAGGAGGTACACAAAAAACCATTAAGAAAAGTTTGGATATTATCGAAAATAGACTCTCCAAAGTCAATGATATTGAGAGAGAACAATGTCTTGTAGCAGACCTAATTGTTGGAACGGAATGCGGTGCATCGGATTCTTTTTCTGGAATTACTGCCAATCCATTAATAGGCAGCGCAATAGATAAGATTGTCTCAAATAAGGGCAGCGCAATTCTATCGGAAGTGCCTGAGATGATAGGAGCCGAACATATATTAATTCAGCGCATGAAAGATAGAAATGTTATTTCAAAGTTTAAAAAGATAATGGAATGGTATAGTGATATCGCCAATAAACTTGGTGTAGATATGGGTGACAATCTGGTCCCAGAAAACGAGGCAGGTGGGCTAATTAACAGCTGTATAAAAAGCATTGGTGCTGTAGCAAAAGGAGGGACAAGCGCTATAACCGACATATTGGAATATGGAGAAAAGTTGACTAAGCGAGGGCTGAATCTTATGCAGGGTCCAGGTAATGATATTGAGTCAGTTACTGGCATGGTAGCTTCTGGAGCCAATATAATATGTTTTTCAACGGGTAAGGGAACAGTTACTGGTAATGCAATTGTTCCGACAATAAAAATTTCGTCAACAACAGAGCTTTATGAAAAAATGCCTGATGATATTGATTTCGATGCTGGAAGTCTTCTATCTGAAAACGGCAATTTTCTCAAAAACAGCCTAAGTGATGATTTGTTGGGATTGATTATCAAGGTAGCTTCCGGGGAAAGAACAAAATCTGAGTTAAATCGGCAAAGCCAGTTCCAGGTGTGGACTGCCGGAAAACTTTCGTTGTAATGTTACTATAGGATTTTAACTTTATTAACCGATATAAGGAGTATTGTATGGTTCGTTCAGTAATTATTACAGGTCCAGGGTTTCAGGATGAAGAGTATGTTTATCCTTTTTACCGCTTAAAAGAGGCTGGATATGAAGTGGAGGTTGCTACGAAGGATTGTAGTATTGTGTATGGCAAATATGGTGTCCCTGCCCGGGCAACCATGGATACAAAAGATCTTGATGAAAAAAACTTTGATCTTGTTGTCCTCCCGGGGGGATTTGAAGCTCCCGATAGGGTAAGGCTCTTGTCGGAGGTTCTGGAGTTTATACGTAAGATGGACGAGAATAAAAAACTTATCGCAGCCATTTGCCATGGGCCATGGATACTCATCTCAGCTGGAATTACAAAAGGAAGGAAAATAACCGCATACTGGAGTATCGAAGCCGATGTACGAAATTCAGGAGCAGACTACCAGCATAAGGTTCCAGTTGTATTGGACGACAACATAATTACATCACCTCATTACAACAATAACAGTGATTTTATGAAATCTATAATCAAGTATATGGAGAAAAAGAATCAATAGAAATCCGGGGAACTGTCTTATGGATAAAGGGGTAAAAATATACGTTGCTGGAAACACTGGAATGGTGGGTTCGGCAATTGTTAAGAAACTCAAGGCTAAAAAGTACGAGAATATTGTTACCCGTTCGCGCGATACACTCGATCTGCTTGATTACAATGCGGTGAAGGATTTCTTCAAGGAAGAAAAACCGGATTATGTATTTATGGCTGCTGCCAAGCAAGGGGGTATATACGCAAACCAGACATATCGTGCTGATTTTATATACGAGAATATTGCAATGCAGAGCAATGTCATTCATCTTTCATTCCTTCATGAGGTTAGAAAATTGATGTTTTTTGCTTGCTCATCGATTTATCCGAAACATTGTCCACAGCCGATGAAGGAAGAATACATCCTTACAGGTTCACTGGAACCTACAAATGAACCTTTCGCCGTTGCAAAAATAACTGGCCTTAAAATGTGTGAATCATATAATCGTCAATATGGAACGGACTTCATTACAGTTATTCCAACAAATCTTTACGGACCAAACCAAAAGTATGAAAGAATGAACTCGCTTGTCGTACCGGCACTCATAAGAAAGTTCCATGAAGCTAAGGAAAACGGAAAATCCGAAGTCGTTCTTTGGGGTTCCGGCCGAGCATCAAGGGATTTGCTTTATGTGGACGATTTGGCCAGGGCATGTATTCTATTGATGGAAGAATACCATGGAAACGATGTCTTCAACATTGCTACTGGAGAAGACTGTACAATTGCAGAATTGGCCGAGATCATTAAAAAAACAGTTGGATATGAAGGTGATATAATCTATGACCCCTCCAGGCCTGAAGGAGTTTTTAGAAAGGTGTCGGACGTCTCAAAAATTAACTCCTTAGGCTGGAAATATAATATTGGACTGGAAGAGGGAATAAACCTTGTGTACAAGGATTTGCTTGCAAAGTTGCATAGTAAAGTGTTGGTTTTAAACTAGCTAAGAATTTAGAAAAGAAATGGCATCTTCAACAAAAAGAATAACTCTATCTCATAAAGACAAACTAAAGCTGAAAGAACGGTTTGCAAAGTGTAAGGAAATAGAACAGCAGAACCAACCAGCAAATTATAAAAACAAGGTTGTCATAAAACCCTGGGGACATGAATTTCTTATTTTTGAAAATGAAAACGTTGCCATATGGCTCTTGTATATAAAAAAAGATCATTCAACGTCAATGCACAGCCATCCCATGAAGAGGACATCACTTGTTCTACTTTCAGGAAATGCCCTATGCAATACCTTCAGATACCGTAATTTTCTATCAGCCGGAGAAGCCGTAATTATTGAAGCAGCAGTATTTCATGGAACAAAAGCGTTGTCTTTGGAAGGTATACATCTACTTGAGATTGAAGCGCCTCCAGATAAACTTGACCTTGTAAGGCTTGAAGATAACTATGGTAGAAGGGACACAAGCTTTGAAGGAATAAACCAGATGGCCACTGAGAACCTGCAGGGTTTTAACTACTTCTACTTTGAAAACGATAACTGTTTGGGGAAAAAATACGGCGTTGGTCCAAACTGTTCTGTATCGATGGAGTTTTTTAAATCGGATAGTGAGTTCAAAAGAAATTTCACTATATCGAAATCGTCGATATACTGTGTTTGCAAGGGAACGCTGCTTGAAGCTGAAGGCTCCATTGCGGTGGATACCGGGGAAACGGAGTCGGGTACGTATCTAGAGGGATTGGAAGGGCTGAAAATCGATTCTGAAACTCTTTTTATGAAAATTGAACTAAATAAAACATTATGAGATACAAAGCAATATTATTCGATTTCGATGGAGTTATAGGGAAAACTATGGAAGATAACTATAATGCATGGGCCTACGCATTCAGATCTGTTGGTATTCAACTGGACAAGACGAAATACTTCTTACTGGAGGGTCTTGATGCAAGAGGTGTGGCGAAAACCATACTAGGAAAACACAGTATGAGTAAATCGCTTGCCATAAAAATAGTTGAAATTAAAGAAAAACATTACTTAGAACATAATTCGTTTATGTTTTACCCTGGAGTTTTGGATTTGATAGAGGGGATTAGATCGCAATTCAAGCTGGGACTGGTCAGTGGTGCCACCTACAAAAGGTTGCATAGAACCGTTCCTCCAGATTTCCTTGGAAAATTTGAAACGATTGTTACCGGAGATAAAGTTGAAAACCCCAAACCCGCACCGGAGCCTTATTTGCTGGCGTCAAAAAATCTCAATGTTGACTCTTCTTACTGCCTGGTTGTTGAAAATGCACCTTTGGGAATTGAATCAGCAAAAAAGGCGAACATGGAATGCGTAGCTATATGTTCTACTCTTGATAGACGTTATCTTTCAAAGGCGGATTTTATTATAGAAAATATTGTCGAGCTTAGAAATTGTATGAATGCTATTAACGGAAATAGGCTATGAGAACTCCAGATCTTAATGTAAAATCCGGAATTGCGAAACAGTTTTCCACAGAACTATCCTTAAAGCTATATGAACGTATATGCCTTGTCAGATGGTTTGAAAAAGGTTTAATTGAAGTGATAAAGAAGAAAGGCGAACCTAAGTTCGTTTACCTGTCTACCGGTCAAGAAGCGGTAGCCGCAGCTCTTTCTTTTGAGTTACGAAGCTACATGATCTTTGCACAACACCGTGCACACGACATATATCTAACTTTTGGAGGCAATCCGGTAATGCTGAGGGACGAGTTAATGGGCCTTCCTGCTGGCACAAGTCAGGGGAAGGGAGGTTCGAACTGCCTCCAATACCATATGAACGGACTAACTATGTTTGGTCACCATGGTCTTATTGGAGAAAACGTTCCGTTAGGGGTTGGAGCTGCATTAGCCAGTGGAAGAAAAACTGTTTGTTTTTTTGGCGACGGATCCGCAGAAGAGGATTACGTTCTAGCGGCGATGGGTTTTGCCGTTACACATAAGCTCCCTGTTTATTTCGTATGCGTTGATAATGACCTTTCAATTTTAACTACAACTGATGTACGACGTTCCTGGGAAATTACAAAGATCGCTAAAGGGTTCGGAATGCCTTGTATGGATGTTGCGGACGACCCATGGTCCATAATGCATTATACAAAAGAACTCACCGAAAATTTGCCGGCATTGATTAACTGTCGTGTATGCAGAAACAATTGGCATGTAGGTATTGGAACCGATGGCCCACCTGAATGGGAACGGCATGCAATGGTAAAACAAGAGCTCATTAAACTAGGACACAAGCAAGCAATAGACGAAATTGAAGACAGAGTTCAGCGATCAATGGAGAATTTATGGAAGAAAGAACTCTAGCTGAAACAATAAAAGAAGTTTCTCGTAAACACCTGGAAGAAAACGGCGGTCTTTTGATCGGTCAGTGTATTACGGCACTTGGCTGGGTAAATGGCACCGTTCCAAACGTACAGGGGATTGTCGAACTTCCTATGACTGACGTTGCCGGCGCTGGGATTGCAGTGGGAGCGGCTATGATGGGAAGGCGACCCATATTTGTTGTCAGGTTTCAGGATTTTATGATGCTCAACTCCAGCCCGTTTGTTAATTACGCTGCCAAAGTAAAGGAGCTTCACGGCAAAACAGCGCCAGTTTTCATAAGGGCTCTTGCTTCGGAAGGGATGGGACCCGTGCATTCCGGTGTTCTCCACTCTGTTTTTATGCATTTCCCGGGGTTCATCATATGTTCACCTATGACACCGGGTGAATATGAAGAAGCATGGGAGGTTTTTATGGAAAATGACAGGCCGATGTTTGTTAGCGAACATCGAAGTAGTTTTCAGAATACAGAAGAGCTTGAAGATAAAGTACATAAAAAGGCGGATATAACTTTATACGGTATATCATATCCGCGTTTTGCTTTAGAAGAAACGGCTAAAATGTTGGCTGAAGATGGAATAGTTTGCAATATAGTTCACATTATGTGGCTTAAACCTTTCGAGATAACAGATCGGCTGCTTGAACCATTAAAACGCACTAATCTCGGCCTTGTGATTGACAACAGTTTTGAAATATGTGGAGCAGCACGCTCAATAGCTTATGAGCTGTCAGATGCGTCTGGATACCCAGTAAAGGCGCTTGGACTTTTGGATAAAACCAAGTGTTTATGTAAACCATATAGGAATGAGGCTCCAGATAGTAAGCTGATTTTTGAAACTGTAAAGAAAATTATAAGGGATTGTTAATTAAGTATAGCTTCAAGAGATATAGGCACTCTTTCCACGGTGCTCACCAGTATATCTGTATCCGCATGCTTTACATTAATGGCCTTACTTGTCTTTAACAATGCCGTCTTTAACACATTCTTGAGAATGGCATTTCGGGCAGTTCATCATGTTTAGCACCTCGTTGGGAAGGTGAGAGTTTAAATTATCTATACTTTTTTACGATACCCAGGCTTTTAAGATAATCCGGTTTCAGACAATGCCCAAAACGTTCTGCATGGTATAAAGACCTGGATCTTGGCTCACCACCCAGGCTGCTGCTTTAAGTGCTCCACGTGCAA